>JAIYBO010000133.1 GCA_027488495.1 Bacteroidota bacterium
GCCAACACCCAAAAGCAGTGGCCACAGGCGTTTGAGCGTTTCTGCTTTGTGCACCCTGAAAATGAAGGTGAACCAATCTTTGGGGTTGTAGGTGATCATGGTACAAAATTAACCATGTAGTGGTTGCGTGGCATCAATGAGTAAAAATTATCAAATTCAACCATATGGCCGTGGTTCCCAATTGTAAAAGTTCATCGCGAAGATTGATTAAAGGCCTACTTAAAATAGAAATTAAATATTTTTTGAAAAGATTTTAAGTTTTTTTGGGATTTATTTAGGGTAATTCGGATTGTTGTTGTCTTACCATCGTGAACGTAGAATTTACACCATCATTAACAGAATCTCAGCTACAATCGTTGTTCTACGAGAACTATGCTGATTTGTGTAGATACGCACTCACCTTTCTCGGCTCGAAAGAAGAAGCGGAAGACATCGTTCAACATATTTTTCTCAGATTTTGGGAAACCAACCAAAACAAACCACTACCGAATAACTGCAGAGCGTACCTCTTCAAAACCGTTTACAGCCGCTGCCTGAATGCATTAAAACACCGAGATGTGCAGCGCAAACACGCCGAATACCATATTCTCCACTACTGGGACGCCCAAAGTGAATCAAATCCAGAATCACACGTCCAAACCAAAGAGCTGGAATTGGCGCTCGCCAATGCCCTAAATGAAATGTCGGAAACTACCCGACAGACTTTCATCTTAAGTCGTTTCCACGGGCTCAGTCACAAGGAAATTGCCGAAACGCTTTCGTTTTCGCTTAAAAATGTAGAGTACCACTTACACAAAGCCATTCAAATTTTGAAAATCCGTTTCTCAACGCATGCACTCCTTTGGCTGTTATTTTTAATCATCCACCCATCATGAAAAACCAAAATACTTCTGGATCTACCAATCCCCAAGACGAATCGATTTGGCAGCTTGTCAAGCCGACCAATACTTGGACTCCCGATACCGACAAGGCATGGCAAAAGGTGTCATTAAATTTAGGGGCATCTGCTGCGTCTGCCTCTTTGCTCTCCACCACACGCATAAAAACCCTCTCCCAATTCACATTAAAAAAACTCTTATTGTGGGGTGCGGTTGGCGCTAGCATTACCGCTGGTGCTGTATACCAGGTTAGTCAATATCGAAAGAAATCGGTATTGAAAATAACAGCGAATGCAACACCAAAGACGGTTGTAACACTACCGGGACCAATCGATAAGAAGGCTGAAAATGCATCAGATGTAACATTCTTGGCATCTCCAAAATCAGCAAAAGTCACCAACAATAAAGTCGAGATCGCCCCGAGTACAAATAAAAACAACCCTGCGCTAAACAGCAAAATACTCAAATTCAAGCAAGCCGAATTACAAGTAGTTGCCGAAATCCTCAGCCAAACCTACGGTGTATCAATTAAAATTGAAAGACCTCAATTGTTGCATTGCAAACTCACCGCAACCTTCGAGAATGAGCCTCTCCAAAACATCATTGAAATAATACAGGAAACCTTCAATATGGAAATTCACTCCGAAAAGGGAACCATTTGGTTGAAAGGAGGTAGCTGCCAATGAGGATCTTATTTCTACTCATCCTTGCCCACCTAACAACATGGTTATCTGCGCAAACAATACATCCATCATCCGCAACCCCTTCTCTCAATCAAACTTGCAACTTCATTGTTCCAGCTGGCAATACCACGATAGCCTTAGAAAAACTCGAAATTGCAACCCATCTTTATTTCTCCTATAATCCTGAAATTCTTCCCAAAATTGTGAGTGCTGATACTTGGGTTGATATTTCATTGGCCCAAGGATTGGTCAAAATGTTGGGTAAGAATTATGTTTTTCGTTTAAAGAGGAATCATTTGGTGATTCGTGCCATTGAAGAGGGGAAAATCGCAAATGGCACTAAAGAAATTGACCCCGCAGGCCAAGTAATAGACAAGACAACCGATGAATTAATTGGATTTGATTCCCTGGGCGATACGAGCTCACTGCAAATCTTAGCAACAAAGAGCGGCGAATATTTTAACAAAACATCGACAGACACACTGCCAAATTCGAAAGACATCGATGAACCGCAATTAAAATTAATTTACCAAATCGTGAGTCCATTTGTGAAAATTGAAACGCTACTCAATAAAGATGTAATCTCTTTGAGATCTGGAAACCGATGGAATATCATCCCCAATAAAGTAATCCCAGCAGTTCACAACCACTGCCTACTCCCAGCAATGGGTTGGAATCAGTATGATAGACTCATGTTGGGTCTCGCTTTTTTCAACACAAGAAAACCGGAGCCTAAATGGCGCTATACTTTGGTGCCGATGTATTCTTTTGGACGTAAAGCTGTTTCAGGCATTTACGACGTGAGCTATAACAAAAAAGTGGGGGATCAATTCAAAAGTTTACGTGTTGGGATTAGCGCATTGACATTTCGGTTCGATAAAACAAACAAAACCTCTACCAGTCCCATTGAACCATTGTATCATGCATTTAAACCCTATGTCATGATGGAATTGAGTAGCCCCAAACGCGGAAATATTTTCTCCAGTTTTGTTGAAATTACAGGACTCATTGCTTCGCAATCCAATAGTATCTTGAATGGTATCCATGATTATTATTTCGGTTATCGATTGAATTACATTGCCTTCAAACAAGGACCTTCAACTTCTCTGGAGTTTAAAACTGGATTTGAATCGGTTCATTTTTATAATCCATGGATGAATAATACTGTTGGCAGATTTCAAACTGAAGCGAAGTATACATGGAATTATGTATCTGTAATAAAAAAACAACGCACCGTAGAAGTCCGCGGGTTCTTGGGTACCTCATTCAATATAAGTTCTGCGCGTTCACCTGGAGTATTTGGCCCAATGCAAATTATGTTAAGCGGAGCCACAGGTAATCAAGATGTTTTTTGTGATCAGTATTTCATTGGTCGAAGTGCAGGGGCATCAAGTTACAATAACGCATTGGCAGGTCCATATGATTATACCACTGGCGGACAGCAACGCATGGATAATATGGGGGGAATGGGGACGGCGACATTCGTAGGGTCATCTGGCATGTTAGGCTCAGTCAATGTTTCCGTGGGATTACCCAAAGTGCCATCAATAATTCGCTTGTTTTTCGACGGGGCCTTGCAAGCGTCACAACAGATTCAATATTCGAATTTTGCACCAATGAGATTTGGGTCCTCTTTTTACGATGCAGGGATCATGTTAAGGACAGGTATTTTGAAAATATCGCTTCCGTTATTGATGAACGAAAATTTGGCAAAATCCTTGGGAACTATAGATAGAACCAGCCCCATACCTGAATTTGTAATGCCTACTTACAAGCAGCAATTGCAGCGAGGAATACGATTTAGTTTAAACATTCCGCTCAATTCTGGATTGATGTTGCAACCATTAAGCAAATAGCGGACTAATTACTCAACACAACAATCACGTATTTCAATATGATATGATGCTTACGATAAATTCCAATCCCTACAATCTATACATAAGATAGGTCCTACCAAATATTTAGAAATTAAAACTTGAAATTGATAAGTAGAATCTAACCAAGTTCGAAAAAGGGGCTACTTGCAGTTTTTATAAATAATAAGATATAAAAAAGACATTGAGTACACGCGTTTCATTATTAATTGCTGCGATCTTGATTGTCAAATTAGTTTAAACTGTTAAAAATCATGATGAAAAAAATTGCTTTTTTATGCTTGCTACTGCTTTGCTTAATAACAGTAAACGCAAAATGTGATTGGGGGAACATCCAAATTCGTCAATGGAATCAATTGAATAAATATAGATGGACCATAACTGGTGACAAATTGGATAATCCTTGTGTCAGTTATTTGTTTACAGTGGTCAATGATCAGAACTTACAGATAGATACGGTATATTCAAATAGCGGTGTTTATGAATTAGAAACCAGTAAAAAGGGGAATTATAAAATTTACTTTAAAGTTTTGAATGTTTGTGAAGAGTGCGATACAACTATTTATCGAGAGATTAACGTCAACAACAAAGTAAATCCCAGTTACTATTGGGGCTACTCTATGTTGAGTACGACTGGTCCTTTTGGATGGTGCCTTGATAGTGTTTTTTTTGTAATGGATCACGGACCTTGGCGAGTTGACGATACTTGTTTTCAGTGGTATTCTTATTTATGGAAAGGAAGTAAGTTGGATTCATTGACTGTTGCGAAATTCCAAAAGATGAGAGATTCTACAATGCTCATATATTTCGACTTCCATGACAGTGATTTGCTTTGGAAAAAAGGTCCAGGTATAGAGGCGTTCATTGTTGGTCATAAATTCCGAAATAAAGGAAATTATTTGATAGCCTGTCAGTGGTACGATAGATGTTCAGGTCAAAATACTTTTGCTATGGGTAGGATTAATATTGATAAATGTATAGCCTTAGGAACATCAGACTTAATAAAACCCGAACCAAAACTTATTGGAATGTATGATATGCTGGGTAGGCCTGTGAAGCATGTCAGAAAAGATGAAGTTATGATTCTTCTTTACGACGATGGTTCCAAGAAGAAGATCATATCACAGTAATGTATTCGTACCTGAAATCCTGCGTCGCAATTCAACAGCCAAAAATATTGTCACAAATTTGAAAATTCTATAAACAGCAACCCCTTCTATCAACGCCAACTATCAATATATCAATTAAAATTTCATTAAATCGCACTATGACCATGGTATACAATCCAAAAACAAGAACCCAAAAACGCAACCCTTTGATGGGATTATTCGTCCTGGTTTTAATTTATTTACTGACTCCAAACTTGGGTAAAGCACAATGCCAACAATACAACCTAAACATCAGTTACGACAAGCAAATGATGCACGTCACACCCGAATTGACGCATAACGGCGCCTTTACGTACAAAGGTGTTTGGTATAAGGACTCCATTGCAATCGATCAGAAAAAATATACACAAAACACATCGCCTGAATACAAATGTTTGATTTTCAAATACAACAATGCAGGCGATATCGTGGCGCAAATTGACTTGATTTTGCCATTCCCGTTTACTAACCCAAATCTTCGCATAGATCCGTCCACTGGTGGCTTAGTGTATGTTCTGACTGTGTACAACAAGATTTACAAATTAAGCAATACATTGAGCGTGGATGCGACAAACAAATCTGTTACCGGTATCGTGCTCATCGACTCAAATCTTAGTGGCGTGCAATTTGTCAAAATCGGCGAAACAACCAACAAGCAAAGAATTCGAGAAGGAGAAAACGATATTTATTGTACGAAGACAGGCGCAACGATGTTAATGATAGTCGATAAACCCGTTTATTTGAACAACGGCGATTCCATCAAGCCGAGCAGCGTGGTTGATATTTATTCTTTGCAGTTAGACAATAAATTTAATGTCACTAAGACGAATCTACTTGCCCAAAAGAGCTCTTTCGTCAGAACATATGGCATGCTAAATACGCCTCACGGATTTTACTATTTTATCAAATATTTTGCGAATATCACTGTTCCAAGCACCAAGCAAACGTATTCTAATGCCTTGAAGAAACTCTTGCCGGGTTCTGGATTCGATGGGTATGACTTTCTTGTAATCAAAGAGGTGAACAATCGCGTTGAATCCAGTTACACCATTGGATGTCCTAGCACAGTTGAGCCCATAGGAATGACAAGCCGGTTATTTTATGCCAATGAACGATTTTACTTCCCACACAATAATGCTGGACAAAATATGTACGATAACAAAATGCGTCAATTCTCGACTTCGATGCCGGAAAGAAATGCGCTAGCCATTTTTGATACAGCATTCAGACTAACTAACTTGAAAGCTTTCGATGATAAATCTGAATACACGAGTGTGCGTACGGGATTTTTTGCATCTTCACCCAACGAATTTACCCTCACGGCGAGCACGGACAGTGCTTTTACATTCAATGGGTCAAGCTATACTCCTCAGAAAAAAGTCAATCCCACATTCATGAATGTGATTTATTCAGTTAAAGGAGATTCAATATACTACAAATGGTCACAAAATACAGAAAATTACAAGTGTCTCTTCTCAGACCTAACTGGACAATCAGCCACATTCAACTTGTTTGCTTATCCAGGTAAGACTGTCACATCCATCAACAACATGTCGTTAAAAACGGCTGTGTACAAACAGAATATGTGGATTGTGAAAGTTTGTATACCAGAACTTGCGAGACATGAAATTGAAAGCCACTTGATTGCTTTGTATCCAAATCCGGTCAATCAAGGTGTTTTGCATTTTGAGGCTACGCAACCAATACAAACCATCCTTGTGATGAACATGCAAGGACAAATCGTTATTGAGCAAACACCGAAGGCAATTAGAACTACATTAAATACAGAAAAGCTTCCCGCAGGCAATTATTTCGTTCTCACCCAATTCGCAGATTACACAAGTACCCAAAAAATCATTGTATATTAAGGTATTTCCTCTCCGTACACATGATTGAGATCACGAGAATCTTATCTGAACCAATTTGTAAATCGTAGATGAGTAGGCAAAGGATTGCAATCTATAGATCGGTTTGTTATGATTTTTATCGAATAATGGCCTTTCCTAGTGGGCGAGTGTTAATTTTGAAGGGATAAAAATTCGATTTATGAAAAAAATAATTTTAGCAATGTGTTTGTTTCTGGCTTCACTCGGTGTTGCAAACGCGCAAACAATCATTAAGAATGGTGGATTAGAAAATTGGAGAAGCAGCAAATTGTTGTTCAATTTCACAGCGAGTTTAGAGACGCCCCAAGGATGGAGCACATTTGATTCGGTGTTTAATATTATTAACTTTATTTCTGGTCAGAATACACAGGTTACCAATTTGGTAAAAAAGAGCACCACAATAAAGAACTCTGGATTGGCATCGGCGCAATTAACAACAAAATCATTCAGTGATTTGGGGTTGATGCCAGGATATTTGACCAATGCCAAGTTGACCGTGGATGCAAATTTTGATTTCAATTTTTCGGGTGGTGAAGTGTTGGCATCGAAACCCATTGTTGCCAGTGCGATGGTGAACTACAAGCCAGCGTCGGTTTATGATTCGGCCAATTTGTATGTTGAAGTAATCAATACTACGTTGGGTTTGGACTCTATCATTGGTTATGGTTTTAGTACTTTCGCTGGGACAACCAATTTTACCCAAATTGATATTCCCATTATTTATGAGGATAATACTCTCACTGCCAATTTGTTGCGTTACTATTTTGTGAGCAGTTATGTAGATGATACTACTGAATCGAACATGTTAAATAGTACTTTGTATGTAGATGATGTGACATATACTACGGTTAAAAGTGAAACTTATGCTTTGATGAGTGAGATGAATGTGGCTTGTTATCCCAATCCAACTACTGAGATGGTAACAGTTACTGCTGCATCAGGAAATTCATTGATTTGTGAAATTTATTCATCAACGGGGCAGTTGATGATGGTGAAGCCATTTGATGGTTCTACTTCTATCAATGTGTCTGATTGGTCGGCCGGTGTATACACTTACAACGTAAGGAATCAATCGAAAATTATTGTTGGCCATGGGCAGTTGGCCGTGATTCGTCCTTAATTGAAATATTATCTAAAAAGTTCTGAATAAAAAAGCCCCTCGTTTGAAACGAGGGGCTTTTTTATGGATAAAATTGATTTTTTATATATGTTTGCTTTATGAAATTAAATGAAATATTATTTGCCTGTCTCGCTGTTGTCATGTTTGCGAATTGTGAAGAACCAATCACAAAAAAAGAATGTGGAATCATAGTGTTTACAGATGCCAATGGCCATGGTTTAGCTTCTGCCCCAACAGATTTACCATTCTCAGATTGGTACGTTGCTAAACAAGCTTGTGAGGATTTGGTATTAGACGGATGTAGCGATTGGCGTTTGCCTACACAAGAGGAACTAAATAAACTTTATTTGAATAAAGATAAAATTGGCGGTTTTGGTAAATTTGACAGTTATTGGAGTTCCACTGAAGTTGGTGGTAATAGCGCCTTTACGGTTGAATTTGACAATGGCGTGAATGCGGCAGCACCCACGAATACCAAATCTTCTGTTAGAGCTGTTCGGGCTTTCTAACATCGTATCTCACAACTGAATTTTTTTTTAACCCTAATTGTTAAAACAGGGCCCTTAACTTGACTTTCGATTGGGTTGGTTGAATATGCAATCGAAAAAAATAGTGGGTCATTTCAATTGAAACTAATCGTATTGACCACTAAAACTCGAAACTTTTTAATCAATATGGCCAAACGACCTTGAATTCTATGTTGTAGAAACGCTGATTATACTTTAAACACTGTAGGCTTCGCCATTTTCTAAATAGGAAACAAATTTTCCATTTTCACGTTTCAACTCATAATTACCTTTTGTAAGATTTATTATTGGCGAAGCAGTGTTTGATTAATGTGGTTTTTTTGTTGCAAATTCCGCAGATGGCAGTGTTGTTGCTGTTGGAACGCCATATAATAAAGGTAATGGTGCTTTTGCTGGCCATGTCAGAGTATTTGGTTTTGGTGATTTGCTTTCTACACAACAAAATCAATTAGAATTGGATATTTCAGTATGTCCAAATCCATCATCTTCCCAAATAGAAATTTCTGTGAAGCCAGATTTAGTAAATAAGGTCTTCGTTGTGGCCGATATGATGGGTAAGATATTGAAATCAGGAAGACTTTTTGCAGAAAATACTGTAGTTGACTTGGGGGATTTACTCAGTGGATCATATGTTCTTAGGTTGATGGGAGAATTAATTTCGCCTGTTAAATTGATCAAATTATAAATAATCATATTTTGGCTCCAATTCCTAAGGGTAATAGAAAATTTCATGTCATATTATTTTTACATTTTGATGACTGAATTGTGATTGGTTTAAAATATTTTTGATAAATGATAGGGAAATATTGTATTTTGATCACTTCAAAATCGCCTATTTTGATTGAGACTAATGGAAGTAGTAATCATCAAAAAGGCCTTCTTAACAACTTATGTAAACACATTGTCTTGCTATTATTATTTGTTGTTGGGACTAATATTAGTGTTCTGGGACAAAATTGGAGCCAAGTGCAAAAATCTGTACCGACTGATCGTTGGGAAGAGGATTTGTTTGGTTGTGCTGTATCAATATTTGGCGATTATGCTATTGTAGGTGCAGAATTTGAAGATGAGGATGATAAAGGGGCAAGCCCTATGCTCAATGCAGGATCGGCATACATATTTAAAAACATTGCTGGAAAATGGACACAACAGCAGAAAATAGTAGCCAATGATAGGACACAAGGTGATTTTTTTGGTCATTCAGTATCTATCTCGGGCAATTACGCAATCGTAGGTGCTTATCATGAAGATCATGACTTGACTGGGAATGGTTATCGCAGTGCAGCTGGATCCGCTTATATTTTCGAAAATAAAAATGGTGTATGGACCCAAATTCAAAAGGTTATTGCTTCAGATCGCGAAGAGTCAGATCAATTTGGTGTAGTTGTATCTATTGACGGAGATTACGCCGTTGTTGGTGCACATCAGGAGGATGAAAATGTTAATTCAGGTGATTCAATGCAAAATGCAGGTTCTGCATATGTGTTTAAAAATACATCAGGTACTTGGGCTCAAATACAAAAAATAGTGGCGAGTGACAGAGGTGCGGAGGATAAATTTGGTTTTGCCGTGTCTATATCGGGTGATTATTTGGTGGTTGGCGCTCTGTTTGAATCTGAAGATGAAGCAGGCGGAAACAAAATGTGGTATTCTGGTTCAGCCTATGTGTACAAAAATAACTCAGGCAACTGGACTCAGGTGAAAAAAATCGTAGCCTCTGATCGCGCGGCCGAAGATTTATTCGGTAGTTCTGTTGCAATTTCCGGGAACTATATGATCATTGGAGCTTATGCAGATGATGAAGATGCAGCCGGAAAAAACACTTTTAATGGTTCTGGATCTGCTTACATTTTCAAAAACAATGCAGGCAATTGGGTGCAATTAGACAAGATTGTTGCCTCTGACCGGTCCTATGTGGATCGGTTTGGAGAAGCCGTTGCAATTTCTGGCGATTATGCAATTGTAGGTGCATTTTTTGAATCGCAGGACGCCGCAGGAGGAAATACTCTCACATCATCGGGGTCGGCATACATTTTTAAAAATAATGCAGGAAGTTGGAAACAAGTCAGTAAAGTTGTTGCATCCGACAGAAATACAGATGATCGATTTGGAAAATCCGTTGCCATATACGGGAATTATGCAATGGTTGGAGCGTGGAACGAAGACGAGGATGAAAAAGGTGGAGTAACCATTCGTGATGCAGGTTCAATTTACATATATAAAAATGCCACATCCACTGGCTTCGAAGAGAAGGAATTTGCGAGGAATTTGAGAGTATTTCCTAATCCAGGAAATGGTAATTTTACCATTGACTTAGGGGATGACTGGGTAAACACTGAGATGTCGATCTCGGATATTTACGGAAAAGTAATTCAATCTGAAAAACTATTCAATTCGCAGGTTCTGGAGATTAATATCCATGAGCCAAGTGGTATGTATATCGTTGAATTTAAATCAGGCAATAAAAATGCAGTAATTCGTATTATTAAAGAATAAAGAAATAAAAAATCATGAAGAAAAGTACAATTTTTAGACTCTCCCTTGTTGCCGCGGTTTGCGGACTACTCATTCTTCAGTCTTGTGAAAAAGACCCAGTAACTCCTCCTGTAGACAACACATCTTCGGTGAAACCCTATATTATAGTTCGTGGTGTGAAATTTGTATGTGCACAACCAAGTTCATTACGTGTAACCAAAAACCAAAACGATTCTCAATTGATATGGTCTGGAACAGGTTCTTCAGATACCATCATTTGGATAAGTCATCAAAAAAATGAGGTTAAAGTAGGTTCGTACAAGATTGATTCAACTGGATTTGGTGATCCCGGATTTATTACATCCACAATTAGATGGGGTACTATGTCTTCTTCACCATCAATAACAATTGTGAGCGGTACTTATGAGTTAAAACGTGAAAATGGGAAATTCGTTTCCTATTTAAAAAATGGCGAAGGCTATCATGGGATAGATAATAATAAGCGTTTCTACAACATTGAATTCAAGGTCGTTTGGCCATATTGATTAAAATGTCCAGATCCTCGGATCAGAATTGACAAACCTCCTACAATTTCTCTAAATGAATACAAAGGGCTGGCATCATAACCAGCCCTTTTTCATAAAACTCGAATAGTCATCATCGATTCCCAGAATCGAGTGGTCAATCAATCGAACATCCAGTCAGCGGAGTAATAGCTTGGAAATTGCGAAATAAAAAAAGCCCCTCGTTTGAAACGAGGGGCTTTTTTTGAAAGTGGTCGGGGAGACAGGATTCGAAC
>JAIYBO010000051.1 GCA_027488495.1 Bacteroidota bacterium
ACCGATAAATAATTCATATAGCTTGAGATAACACAACCCAAAATGAGCGTATTAACCCTACAAAAATAGGCCTAAATAAAGGCGCAACCCGTTAAATCTTTAGCAATTTCACACAGCCATCCCCACTCATCAACCAATATGTACCTGACACCAAATCATCGCCCAACACGATGGTATCACCCAAATTCATCTCTCCTTGCTGCATAATGCGCATATGCGAATCATAAAGAACCCACTTGCCAGCCCTCAAACCCTGCACTTGCCAGCCACTTTGGGAAGGATTGTTAAAAACAATAAAACCATTGTAATTCAATGTTTTCGTAGACATCTTCGGCTGTTGTTCTAGAATTTTCGTCACCTGATTTTCAAAACAAGGTGAAAAAAATGCCGTTTCATTCAAGCCTTGATTTTGCACAATGAAATGTTCCTTGGTCTGCAAATAATACGGAACCCTCGACATCGTGTTTAAATACATTTTTCCTGCAGCCCAGCCCTTTCTACCGTACACATATACATAACACCCAGTACCATAATTTTTTGTGGCATCCAAACCCAAAGAAGATAAAATGCCCTTCAGTTCCGCATTGAAAACAATGTCAGGTCCCCATTTACTACTCAACAAAAACACATGACTCCCGGTTGGCAAATCATCAATGAACTTCTTAAACCCCTTTCGATCGAGAGTGTCAGCTAAATTAAACGAATAAAACAACTGACTGTCGCGCGAATAACCCAAAGATTTCCATAATCTCCCATCCGCACATTTGGGAATATTCAACCCAGACAATGTGGGCTTTAAGGTGTTCTCATCAATGACCACCGCAACCAAATCCAAAGAACATTTCGAAGATTGATGCATCGTAAAGTTGGCAAAACTCCCCATTTTCAACCCATCATTCGCAGATCCTATTACTCCGAAAATACTCACAAACGGACAGCCAACGGAACCCGAAGGAAAAACAGAAACCCGCCCCGAACTACCATTGATCGAATAATAAAAATCCAAATTACCACACATCACCGTATCAGGAATCGTCGCGTAATTGACCACAAAAGCAAAACACGATTTCTCGCCCGGCTTAATCATCGCATCAAAGCCCAAACCCTGCAAAGTGCGTTGACGAAACGTGTACTTCGCACCCTGAAATTTGCCCGAATACTGCAAAGTTTGATTGCCCGGTGTATAAATCGGTGTAAAAAACATCACATCTTTTCGCATGTGAAACCAAGTACATGTTACCGTGTTGGCGTTCAATGTATCCACAGAACTTAAATTCTTGATAAAGTAAAACACCGTATCCTTCTTTGATTCAACCACCAATTCTACCTGAGCGGCGCCCTTCAAATCACTCAACCACAATCCCAACAATACAATGACGATTTTTATTCCATTACGCATTCTTGCAAAAATATAGAAACAATAGCTCCAACGTTCAATCCTTCAACCAAATCCAAGATATTTGAATGCTCATCAGCCACCCTTTTTTCAGGTTATGCCCATCAAATTTCCTCAACTGCACAAGCGCTTTACAGCCATCGCCCTGTTTTTGGGGTCGATTTCAGGTCCGTTGTTCGCGCAAAACAATCCATCTTCTCAAAGCCCTATAGGACTATCCACGGCATTTTACGGACATTATAAAGGCAAACTGAATGTCTACAAAAACGCCAATGAAGTGGGCATGACGGCCAATATGGAAATCATCTTCGGTCCGCCCATCACCACCCCTCCCACCGAAAAAAATATCAACCCCCAATTTCGATACCCATTTATCATCAAATACGATGGCGATATACGTCGGTACGATTTGATTGCAGATGCCAAAAACAACTTCTACTTCGATGAAAACAACGGCATTCACATCGATGCCGCCTACTTCAATAACACCTTATTCTCCGAATTCACCGTCCTCAATAGCACCATCTACAGCAGCTACAAGTTCTTTGGCGATTCAATCCAATTCACCCTCACCTCCCAGCGCACCAAAGCCAAATCGCAGAACAAAGACACCCTGCACATCGTGCCGAGAATCAACCCAATTGACTGTAAAATCATCGGGTACGACACCGCAGAAATCCCTGCAGTTGAATCCTTTCCCATCCAATCCTACCAATGTGCTACGCTCGTTAGACAAACCAACGCCGCACCAAGTCAAGGTAGAATTGATCGTTTGCATTATTTCCCATCGTCGCTCATAACTTCAAGAAACGTGGATGTTTGGCTTCCCAGCGATTACGACCCCAACAAAAAATATGGCGTAATTTATATGCACGACGGACAAAATCTATTCGATGGCAACAGCACCTGGAACCGCCAAGAATGGGGGATCGATGAGTCCGTAACTGCTCACAATGCCATCGCACGCTTCAACCAAAAAAATCATCGCGACAGTGGTAATTCCTCTCTTTCCCCACAATCAGAGTACATCGTCGTCGGCATTTGGAACGATGGTTTGAACCGCCACTCAAACTACTTTCCCCAAAAGGTTTATGAATCGCTCACCGCCAAAGAAAAAGCGGCCATCATGGAGGCGAAACGACAGAATCAATCCGATGTGTTTCACAACCCCATCAACAGCGACGATTACCT
>JAIYBO010000258.1 GCA_027488495.1 Bacteroidota bacterium
CCATCAAAGTTGTACAACATTGTTCAAACCACGAGCTATAACGTAACGTTGTATGCATACATCGCAGGTGGATGTGCAGATTCAATTACACAACGTGTGACAGTGAACGAAGCGCCCCGTACTTGTGATTTCCAAGCTACGCCTGACTATGGCTTTAGCTACTACGGAATCAAAGCAGAGCCAGTGAATGCAACGGGTGTTGCCGGTGGCCAGAACAACGTAGACTACACTTGGGTATTCGCAGGTGGAGGAACGATGAAGTCTAAAGATGTAAACGCAGCAGTGAACTACGACTTGCAGAGCGACGGTGAATACACTGTGACCATGAAGGCCGTAGTACGTCAGACCGGTTGTGAATGTTCAAAGACCAAGAAAGTGGTAATGAACCGTGCAGCGGTGAAGGATTTGCAAGAAGTAGGTGTAGCGGTTTATCCCAACCCAACTGCAGGTGACATCAAAGTAGCTACCTCTGAAACCTTCGGCGCAAACATCACAGTGAATGTGATGAGCATTGAGGGCAAAATGGTGAGCAGCAGAACAGTTGCAAACGAAGGTGTGATGAGCTTGAACACAGATGGCTTGAGCAACGGAGTGTACTTGGTACAAGTAACTTCAGGTAGCAAGCAAGTGACCAAGAAGATCACAGTTCAAAAGTAAACCTATCTTTTAAAAGTATATGGTTTTTTGGTTCAGGGCCAGCACCTTCGGGTGCTGGCCCTTCTTTTTGTAATACACAAAAAATTATTGAACCACCAATCGGGAAGTTGAAACCCCGGTATTCGTTTTTACTTGAACCAAATAAGTTCCAGAAGAAAATTCAGCCAAATCTAATTCATCAACAGCACCCAACGTCAATACCCCTCTTCCCATAACATCCATAACTAGAACCTGTTTGATTGCACTCGCACTCAAAATACGAACCCTATCGCTGGCTGGATTTGGATACAACAAAATCTCTTCTTTTTGCACCAACAAATCATTGCCCATCGCAAAATCCCAAATGGGTTGCTCTGCAGCCGCCAATAATTCGGCACCATAAACACCCAAATTCTTCAATTCAGAAATACCCATACCAAAATCACTGGCCACATAGCCAACAACCGACAAATCTGCTGGTTTAAACCTAGAATAAATGGCACCCGTTGGACCAAAATCCGCAGCCGTGGGCATTCCCAAAGACAACATTGTATCAGGAACCGTTAAACCAAACGTATATGACAAAGTTTCTCCCGATTTCATTACGCCAGACAGTCCAGCAATCTGCGAACCGTGTTTTCCCCCATCGGTAGACCATACCACGCGATTGTGATAATAACCCACCAACGTTTTGTTTTTGCCAAAAAATATACTCTGAGAATCTCTGGTCAAGTTAAACTCTACCCGTTGATCCCAACCAGCGCCCAATCCACGCACCGTTTTTTCCTTCAGCATCACACCAAAGCGAATCCCCCCTTTGTCTAACGCATCCAAAGATTGCAATTCCAATTTACCTGTAACCTTCCTTGTCTTGGGATTGAAAACCAAATCCTTCACAGCCACAGTTGCCGAATGATTCGCTTTTGATATCGCCGCTTCCACAGCAGATGCATACAATTTCGGATCACCGATGGTTGTCTTACGATCAATCACAATAAACGGCATTGAATCCAAGGCAGCTGGTGCATTGGCATTGTTCATATTGTCGTTGATGTGGTGCGACACAAAAATCACTTTACCCGAAAATTTTGCTTGCAATGAATCTAAAATTTGGTTGGCGGCCGGACATTGGCTGCACCATGTAGCCGTATATGCTTCAACCAAAACTGGCGTTTTGGCCACACCGCTTCCCACCTGAGCCACATAATCAAAAATCATTGGCAATGTATCATTGCTGGCATTGTCATCGGCTCCACCGCCATTCAACGTCAGCCAAACCTTGATCCTGGCACGATCACCGGGCTGCATATCGCGCTGAATGTTCTTAGATACCAAAGCACTTCTATAATCTGTAAAATTCACAAATGTCAAAGGATATGCCTGGGGCGATTCTCCGTTGACTTGCACATTCAACCAATAATCGGTGCTCGGCGTATTCCCATGCACCGTAAAAATCCCATTCACCGCCAAATCTATACCCAAACCACTCTTCACATATTGAGTACCGGCGGGCCTTAATCCATACCCAGTTGACAAAGAAGCATCCAACGTTTTTTTCTTACCCACCGCAAATGTCACAAAGGAATTGTCGATGAACGACTTGCTCTGCAGCGGGATCTCATTCAACAAATCACTCAATTCGGCCACCGCATACGTCTCAAACGGACCCATAACAATACCGTTGGCTTGTTTCAATTTCACCGGCACACTGTCGGCATACCAAGCATATTCAGAGCCCCATCCCATCCGAACGATGTGAATGGATGAACCATTCTCTTCCAACACCACAGCATTATAACTATACGTACCATATTTATTGGCCGTATCAGCCCCCACCGTAAATGATTGAAATTTGATCCAATGCTGCCTGTTCGGCGACTGTCCAACCGTTTTCACCAACACCCGATCATTGCTACCTTTGGCCATCACGCCACCAACCACTACCGAGCCGGGAGCGATTCGAGCATCGGGCAAACTGGATATCAAAAAATCCATCGGCACAGCAACCCCACTACCAAAATACACCGATCCATTCTTTGTGGCACGGAATTTTTTCACTCCGCTACCATTGAATTGAAAGGCAAATGGTATGCTGTCTTCCAATGAATACCCTTTGCTGAGCGTATCCCACTTCAAAGCGCGCCATCCACTGCCTTCGGCCACATCGTCTCGTTCTATATTCAACGACCTGGGATTAATTCCTTTTGCATCGGGATTGTTTTTCACCTCAAATAAGTGATAGGCATTTTGCGACATCGCGCTGCCCGATAGCAATATCATACCACAACACGTGATAAACCTTTGCGAATAATTCATAGAAAATAAATTTGTAGAAAGTTATTAAAAATACTCACGCAACCCAATTACAAGGCCTTCACCTCATTCACCAACTTCTGCAAGCTGGCCTTGGCATCACCAAACAACATACCGCACTTGGGATGGAAGAACAATTCGTTCTCGATACCCGCATAGCCCGCCTTCATGCTTCGCTTCAACACAATGATTTGCTTAGACTGATCCACATCCAAAATGGGCATGCCATAAATAGGACTCGTTGGGTCTGTTTTGGCTGCTGGATTCACCACATCATTTGCCCCAACCACCAATACAACATCTGTTGTGGCGAATTCAGGGTTGATGTGTTCCATCTCAATCAGCTTATCATACTCAACATTGGATTCAGCCAACAAAACGTTCATGTGACCGGGCATACGTCCAGCCACAGGGTGAATCGCATACTTCACATCAACGCCTTCAGCCTCGAGCAAATTCTCCAATTCATGACAAACGTGCTGAGCCTGAGCCACGGCCAAACCGTAACCTGGCACGATGATCACTTTTGATGCGTACTTCATCATGATCGCAACATCTGTGGCTTGAACCTCACGAACACTACCACCCGAAGCGCTGGTTGTGCTACCACCACCATTGCCTCCAGCCATACCAATCAATACATTCATCAATGAACGATTCATCGCCTTACACATCACTACTGTAAGAATGGTTCCAGCAGAACCCACCAAAACACCACCCATCAACATGACTTTGTTTTGGTACAAGAAACCACCGCAAGCAGCAGCAACACCCGTAAACGAATTCAACAACGAAATCACCACAGGCATATCCGCACCCCCAATTGGGAATACGAACAACAATCCGTAAACCACCGCCAACGCAATGGTGATATAAAAGTAGAACGACGAATGATCCGCATTGAAAGATTCATAATTCAAATACGCCACACCCAAAATCGCAATCAACACAACCGCATTGATGATTTGTTGTGAAGGGAATCTGAAATCGCCAATTTTTCCATTCAATTTGCCCCAAGCCACAATCGACCCAACAAAAGAAATGGTACCAATGATCAATCCTGCGATTACAGGGATATAAAGACCCAACGACAGTGCCGATGCGTGTTCCATGGTTTCAGGGTTCGCCGCCTCGTGCAACAAATGCCTCCACTCAATGATCGATATCAATGCCGCACTCAACCCGCCCATACCGTTAAACAAACTCACCATCTCAGGCATCGCAGTCATTTGCACCCGCTTGGCCATCAAAGTGCCAATCACTGTACCTGCCACAATCGCAACCATGATATACTCAAGGTTATTGATCACGTGAAAGCCCTTCGAATTGAAAAACAAAGCCGCCACAACGGCCACCGCCATACCAAACGCCGCCACCAAATTGCCTTTTCGGGCAGAATCAGGCTGACCCATCATTTTCAAACCCACCACGAAGCTCACCGAGCCCACGAGGTATCCAATTTCCATATACGGCATCATGATGCTTTTTCTCCTTTCGGTTTCTTCTTAAACATTTCCAACATGCGGTCCGTCACCACAAATCCACCAATGACGTTCAATGTGCCCACAAAAACGGCCAATGTGCCAAAAACGAGCGACAATGTATCTCCTGGCGATGCGTTTCCCATCACGATAATCGCACCAATCAACACCACCCCGTGAATGGCATTCGCACCACTCATCAAGGGCGTATGCAACACACTGGGCACGTGTGAAATCAACTCCACACCCACAAAGATCATCAAGATCACCAAGTAGATGAGGTTCAAAATATTCTGTTGTTCGTACTGCGCGATCAAATCGGCAATACCTTGAAAAAATGCTTCCATGCTTTTTCTTTTATGCGTTATGATAAATTTCACCGTTCGAACAAATCAAACAGCCTTGTACAATTTCATCGTTGCGATCCAATACCAACTCTCCCTTCGGCGCAACCAATTTCAACAACTCCCAAATGTTCCTTGCAAACAATTCACTGGCGTTCGCACTCAATTCCGATGGCATATTCACTGCACCCACCAACCTCACACCACCCACAACTTTCACCTTGCCCGCTTCGGTTTGAGAACAGTTACCACCTTGTTCCGCCGCCATATCGATGAGCACAGAACCCGATTTCATCAATCCCAACTGCTCATCATCTACCAAAATCGGCGCTTTCCTTCCGGGCACCAATGCAGTAGTAATCACCAAATCTGCCTGAGCCAAACTCTTATTCACAGCCTCTCTTTGAGCGGCGCGATATTCTTCCGTGGCCTCTTTTGCGTATCCGCCTTCAGAACCCACTTCAACACCCTTTACTTCGATAAATTTTCCACCCAAGGATTGTACTTGCTCTTTGGTTTCTGGTCGAACATCCGTGGCCTCAACCACAGCACCCAAACGTTTTGCCGTGGCAATAGCCTGCAAACCCGCCACTCCCACACCAAAAATCAACACTTTTGCTGGCGTCACCGTTCCAGCTGCCGTCATCAACATCGGGAAAATCTTATCCAAATGATAAGCCCCCTCTATCACTGCACGGTAGCCTGCCAAATTGGCCTGTGAACTCAATACATCCATGCTTTGAGCCCGAGAAATACGAGGAATGGCATCCAAACTCAATACAGACAAACCCGCCCCATTGAAGGCCGAAATCAACTCTGCATTGCTCCTGTGATACATCAAACTCACCCACAAACTGCCCTTAGGCAATGATGCAGCCACCGCAGCTTCAGGCATATTGATCTGCACGTACATCGCAGCATCATTCATGGCACTGCGATCCAACACCAACGCACCCGCTTCTGAGTACATCTCATTTGAAAAGTGTGAGCCCAATCCGGCGCCCGACTCGATCAAAACTTCATTGCCCATCTGTATCAAACTCTTTGCAACCTGTGGTGTTATGGCTACGCGGTTTTCCCCAGCACGGGTCTCTTTTAAGACGGCTATTTTCACAATTGATTTTTAGATTTTGAAGCGAATATACACAAAAAAAGGGGCCTTTCAGCCCCTTACCATTCGGTTAAACAGGTTCAATTTAGATTTTACAAAACTTCAACACCCTACCGGCATTACCGATGGTGTAAATCCCTGGCTTTAAAAAAGATACATCCAACACACGATCACCCTTCCAAATCAATGGCAACTCAGCGCCGTTCATATCTTGCACGCGCACGTCTTTTTGGTTCTTTACACCCTCCAAAGCCAAAATACCTTCCGCCGGATTTGGGAACACCTCAAACCCACTCACCCCCAAACCACTGGGCGCTTCATTGCCCAAAGCGCCAATAAATCCATCCCTGTATCTCACCTGATTGGGCGTAAATCTACCGTTGGTTGGATTTACAGTTCCACTCACTTCCATCACCGGAATCCGCTCACTCAACGAAAGCCATTTGTACGTCAATGTTTTCCTGGGCACTGGAAACCTTCCAAACTGCGATGTCACAGTATCTATCTGATCCACAAATGCACGCAATCTCAACACATTGGTGTACTCCTTATAGGGAGTTTTAATGGTACCCCAACCATCTGCATCATTGTATCGCTTACCTGCCTGAACCAATGCAAACAAATCGCCTGGTATGCTAAACTTAAAATTAAAACTGCTAGTATCCTTATCACCATAATTCAATGGAAATTGATAAATCTCGTCCTCATCCACATACATCGCAGCCAAGGGAAATCCCGAATATTGATAGCCGATACCTTCCGTCTTAAAAACCTTAGACCCGTTGGTGTAAAATGAATACACATTGGTTAAAGTGATGGGGCCCGCACCAATGGTATCCGCCGTTTTCTGACCTATCTGTCCGAAAAAATAAAAAGAATATGGCGTTTTGTTGGCACTGTAGTAATTCAACAATTGCTGTCGCTGTGGCGTCATCCCACTGAAATCCCAACTCATGTTCGCACCACCCGTTTCATAATTGCTAGGCAAATCTGTGGGCAAAGCATTGGAATACCGCAACGTATCCCCCGCTTTGGGCATTTGAGACGATGTAATCGTTGGCTGAGCCACCAAAGCCCCGCAAAACAACCCCATCAAAGCAAAAAACAACTGTTTCATAGATAAACAAATATACAATTTAAGTTCAATTTTGGGTTGTTAATCTGCTTCAAAAACACGATTTTTGCAGAAGTTATGGAATATCGTTGGCGCGCAAAATCTCTACCCAATCAGGAACAGGTATTGCAGCTTTCAGAGAGCATCCGCGTAAATCCATACATTTCTACCATCTTGGTTCAAAGAGGGATCGATACCTACGAAAAAGCCGAAAAATTCTTCCGCCCCAAATTGGAAGATTTACACAACCCCTTCCTTATGAAAGACATGGACTTGGCCATTCGCCGAATCCAAAAAGCCGTGTCGCAACAAGAAGGAATCCTGGTTTATGGGGACTACGACGTAGACGGCACCACGGCAGTAAGCATCGTGTACTCCTATTTCAAGTCCTTCAACCAGAACATCGAATACTATATCCCCGATCGTTACAAAGAAGGTTACGGAATCAGCAGAACAGGATTAGAATATGCAGCAGAAAAAGGCTTCACCCTGGTCATCGCGCTCGATTGTGGCATTCGCTCAAACGAACTCGTAGACTATGGCAATTCTCTGGGATTGGAAATCATCATCTGTGACCACCACCTCCCCGGCGAAACCCTGCCCAAAGCCGCTGCCATCCTCAACCCCAAACGCCTCGATTGCGAATACCCCTACAAAGAACTTTCCGGCGCAGGAATCGGCTTCAAACTCATTCAAGCCTACAACGAAAAACAAGGCATGCCCACCGAAATGGTGTACGACTACCTCGATATGGTGGCAGTAAGCATCGCCTCGGACTTGGTTGATATACGCGGTGAAAACAGAGTCCTTTCGTTCTACGGACTCAAAAAACTCAATGAAAACCCCAGCATCGGCCTGCAAACCCTGCTCGATGACTGTCCGAAAAAAGAACAATACAACATTTCCGACATCATCTTCGGCATTGGCCCGCGCATCAACGCAGCCGGTAGAATTTCAGATGCCACCGCCGCGGTAAAAGTGCTCATCGAAAAAGATTATCACACCGCAAAGAAATATGCCAAAGTCCTTTCCGAGCGCAACCACGAACGAAAAGAACTCGATACAGACATCACCCGCGACGCCATCGATATGGTGGAAAAAAGTGAACGCCTGCTTAACAAATACTCTATGGTTTTGCAAGGCGAAGGCTGGTCTAAAGGCGTTATCGGCATCGTGGCCTCCCGCATGGTAGAGCAATTCTACAAACCCACCATCGTTTTTTCTCTGAACGATGGCATGCTCACCGGAAGTGCGCGCAGCATCAAAACCTTCGACATCCACGAAGCCATTGGTGCCTGTGGCGATTTGGTGGAGCAGTTTGGCGGACATAAATACGCAGCTGGACTCAGCATCAAAGTAGAAAATTTCGACGCTTTCGCTGATCGATTCGAAGCCATCGTGCGCGAATCAGTCACTGCAGAAGACCTCATCCCTGTGGTAGAGTACGATCTTGAGATGGACACGGCACTGATCACTCCGGGCATGATGAAAATCCTCAAACAACTCTCCCCGTTTGGCCCAGGAAATACCATCCCCGTTTTCAGATCCAACAATTTGAAAGCCAATCAAACCGCCAAAATCCTCAAGGATCGCCACCTGAAAATGCAAGTACAAACCCCCAATGGCCCCATGGACTCCATCGGATTTGGCTTGGCAGAACACTGGCCCTCCGTGACCGACAGTCAGATTTTTCACGCCTGCTACTGCATCGAAGAGAATACCTACAACGGCAGAACCAATTTGCAACTTCGTTTGCAAGACATTAAAACCAATTAAAGCAGAATTTCCTATCTTGCTTGGGTGAAACGAAAAAACTTCATCCACACCCTTGGCGCAACAACATTGGGCGCTTTGGCCATTCGCCCCATCTTGGGAAATGCAGAAAATCTCAGCGATTCCAATGACAATTCATTCACCAACATTGCCCCACCCAAATCCCCATATACATTACCCAAAACAGGCACCTCTAACGCACCACACAACGAAGCTTATTGGAGCGTTATTGCCAAGAATTTCAAGAAACCCGAAGGATTCATCAATCTAGAAAACGGATATTTCAGCCACCAACCGCAAAGCACGCTTTCGGCACACATCCAAGGTGAAGACACCATCAATACCCAAAGCAGTTACTTCATGAGAACTGCACAAACCCAATCCATCGAAATAGCTCGCAATGCCTTCGCCGGATTCCAAGGTCTCATGTCCGATGAAGTGGCATTCACCCGAAACACAACAGAAAGCCTCAACACCATCATCATGGGCACAAATTGGCAGCTCAACGATGAGGTAATCATTGGCGATCAAGATTACGGATCCATGGTTGAAGCTTTCGAGCAAGCCTCTGCAAGATGGGGCATCATCATCAAAATCGCCCAAGTACCCAAAGACCCTCACGCCGATCTTGAAATCGTACAAGCCTATACCAAACTCATCACCCCGCAAACGCGAATGCTGCACCTCACCCACATGATTAACCTCAGTGGACAGCTCATCCCTGTGCAAGCCATCACCAGAAAAGCCAAAGAAATTCAACCCAAAATCACCGTTGTTGTGGATGCCGCACACAGCTTGGCCCATACCCCAACAGATATGAGCGATTTGGTCAATGCGGGCGTAGATGTCATCGGCGGCAGTCTACACAAATGGCTCTGCAACCCCATCGGTGTGGGATTTTTATACATGAATCGCAAACTCATCCCAAAAGTTTGGCCTTTGATGGGCGATACCGGCGTTGAAAAAAACAACATTCGCAAATTCGAACACCAAGGCACCAGACCCATCCATTCGCTACAAACCATTTCAAAAGCCATTGAATTTCATCGAGCCATAGGCATTTCCCCAAAATACAATCGCTTAACCTACCTCAAATTGTTGTGGATTGGCAACAAACAAGCCCTTGAAACCTATGCCAAAAGTTTGGGATTCCATACAGACCCCAAATTCAAAGCCCAAATGGAAGCCGTCACCGACCTCACCCTGCTCGACGCCTTCAAATTACAATCTCCATTGTTCCACTTTCACCGTGGAGGCGCAATTGCAACAGCATACGTGAACGGTTACTCCCCCGTTGAATTGGCCCAAACACTGATGAACAAACACAAAATTTTCACGGTAGGCATAGATCACCCCGTGATCAAAGGCATCCGCGTCACGCCCCACCTCAGCAATTCCGTAGAAGACTGCATCGCACTAAACAAAGTCATCACCGCCATTTGTGTGGACCTCATCCCTCACCTGGAGCCTATGAAATAAGCTTTATTCGCGCTCCTTTACAAACACCAATACATCGTTGAGTGTATCTCCGTCAGTAAGGCCTGCGCCATATACTTGTCGATATTTTTTCAACCCCAACAATTGGGCTTTATCCAACCGCCCGTCTCTCCTACCGTGGAAATTGTCCCAAATCACAACGGTACCTTTCGGAAACCAATCGTTCACCCCAGAATCTTTGGCATCCAAAGACCACAGTTTGAGCGTTTTTGCTTGCTTCGGCCAACTCGCAACTGGCAA
This sequence comes from Bacteroidota bacterium, assembly GCA_027488495.1. GTDB lineage: Bacteria > Bacteroidota > Bacteroidia > NS11-12g > UBA955 > UBA955. Next base: position 10,510 of record JAIYBO010000258.1, read on the forward strand.
TGCGGGCATCCATTCACCACTGGGTGATTTGGGATGTAACTGTGCTTCCGCAGCCCAAGGATCATAATTCTCGAACACATCAATCGCGGGTATTTGATGCGCCCAAATGCGATCACCCAATCCATTTTGTTTCACCCAATA
>JAIYBO010000156.1 GCA_027488495.1 Bacteroidota bacterium
GGCAGATGCTCACTTAGAATGGGTGGGAAATAAGGATAGCTTCATACGTCTGCCCAAAGAGGGTATGGTGAGGTTGACCGGGTATATCGTAATGAAACAAAATGCGGTTAAAGAGCGACAGCAAAAATTGCAATTGGGACTGTATCACGGGGACCATCTGTTGCAATCTGAGAAAACAGTGTTTTTAGCTCCCGTGGAAAAATAAAAATAGGTAACTATGAAAAATCGATTGAATTGGAACTGGGGAAAAGGCATTGTGATGGTGTACGTATTGTTTGTTGCCGGAATGCTTTATTTGGTGTTTCAGAGTAAGCAGCAGAAATTGGATCTGGTGGTGGATGATTACTATCAGCAGGAATTGAAATTTCAGGGGCAAATTGATGCGGCTCAGCGGGCAATCAATGCGGGTGCTCAGCCATTGGTGGCGGTGGAATCAGGGCAGTTTCTATTGCGGATTCCTGGTGCGTCTGGTCAGGCGGTGAGTGGCACATTATTGGCCTATTGTGCAGCGGATAAGGGTCGTGATCAGCGAATGGATTTGCACGAAACTAATTCGGGAGAATGGACTTTGCCATTATCTGGTTTGGCCAAGGGGAAATACGTGTTCAAAGTGCAGTGGTTGCAGCAAGGGCAGGCTTATTATGCAGAGTTGAACTTCGACAAATGAGGGCATGAATGGATCTTTGATCGCTGGGTTGGTGTTGGGATTGGCGGGTAGCTTACATTGCGTGGGTATGTGCGGTCCGTTGGTGTTGATGATGCCATCCGGTTGGTTGGGTTCAGTGGTGTATCATTTGGGTAGGACATTTACCTATGTATTGATGGGTTTGTTGGCGGGTTTGATGTTTCAGGTTGTGGATATTCGTGCATTTCAAAGTGAATTCAGCATTGGGGTTGGGCTGGTTTTTTTGGTGATGTGGGTATATCAACGATGGGGTTTTCTTATCGACAGATGGGTTGGTGGGCAAAGGGAAGACGTTGGTGTAGATTTGGATAAAAGTCAATCGCTGGGTTTTCTTGCTAGTTTGAGGGGTAGGGTATTACAATTGTATGCTTCGGCAATGAAGGGGGACGATTTGAGGTGGCGGGCGGTGGCGGGATTCGCCAATGGGTTGTTGCCCTGTGGACTGGTTTATGGCGCATTGATGGCAGCAGTGGGTCAGGGGACTACTGGTGGCAGTATGTTTTTGATGTTGGGTTTTGGGTTGGGTAGTATGCCAAGCTTGTTTGTTTTGGGTTTGGTTGGGTCGCGAATTGGTTCTAGGGTGCGAAAATATTGGTCGAAATTGCTTCCTTGGTGGTTGTTGTTGATGGGGATTTGGTTTGTATTGAGGGGCCTGAATTTGGGGATTCCGTATCTTTCACCGGATGTGAAAATGGGCGAAAAACATGGGTCGTGTTGTGCCCCCAAATAGGGGTTGCGATTTTTGTTTAACTTTTGTTCTTTTTGTTTACATTTGGAGTAGGATCTAAACAATAATGATATGTCGTTCACCCATGATTCTGTAGATTGTGCCAATTGTAAAAAACGTTTTACATCGGTTTTTTGTAGGGTTGAAAACGACTCTATGGATCAAATTAACGACGAGAAAATTTGTACTCCATATAAGAAAGGTCAGGTGATTTTTCACGAGGGTTCACGTCCTTTGGGCATATTTTGCGTAAATCGAGGTAAAATCAAGTTGGTAAAGTTGGGTGAGGATGGGAAAGAGCAAATTTTACGTTTGATTAAACCTGGTGATTTGATGGGTTATCGTGCTTTGTTGAGTGGTGATAAGTACAGCGCGTCTGCGATAGTATTGGAGGAAGCGGGCATTTGTTTCATTCCTAAAGACTTGTTTATGGGGGTGTTGCAAAAAGATGGGGTGCTTTCCATGGAAATCATGAAGTTGTTGAGCGATGATTTGCGCAAGGCTGAGGTGAGTATTACGCATTTTGCTCAGAAGCCAGTGCGCGAGCGATTGGCGGAGGCCTTGTTGTTTATCAAAGAGACCTACGGGTTTGAGGCAGATGGGAAAACCATCGATTTGAAGATCAGTAGGGAAGATTTGGCGAATTTGGTGGGTACCGCTACAGAAACGGCAATTCGATTACTGAGTGATTTGAAACATGAGGGTGTAGTTGCCTTGGAAGGCAAGAAAATAGAAATCCTCAATCTTGGGAAGTTGGTGAAAATCGCCAACATTGAAGATTGATGGTTCAATTACAAATCGTTTGGAGGGGTTTTAATGGATTGGATGGCATCCAATCTGATGGCCATGTCTTTTTTGAAGAGCGCTGAGTTAACGTCATATATCTGAGGCGTAAGCCACATGGCAATGATGCGAGCTTGATGTAACGTACGCAAATTTCGTTTGTGAAAGAATCCCAAACTATATTTACTTGTGCCAGAGAATGCCATATTGGCGCCTTTCAAGTGTAAGCGTTTGAAATGACTTTGGTTGTTGCGCCATTGGGTAACCCTTTCTGGTTGCAGAATCATGATGGCTTTGCCACCCATGCTTAAGTTCCAAATCTTTTTTGCCAATACCTCGTACCTAAAATCTTCGGTGGGTAAAATGGCGATCCAATGTTTGAATGATAACTCTGGATTCAATTCAACGTCCTTGTCGAATTTTGATTGATTATTTACTGGAATATAAAATCGAATTGCGCCCTTGATGTTTTGTTTGTTTATGAAGCCTTCGATGATATTGATGATTGGTTGAGGGGTATGGTGAGGAATCAGGATTCGGAATTCCGCAAAATCGCAAGTCCTTAAATATTGGGCATGTTTGAGTAGGTTAGAACTGAATTCAGGACTCTGTAAATCAACTTCTTGCAGCAACAAGTAGTCTTTTTGTAATATGCGTCCTATTTCTTCCATTTTTTAATCTACTCTCGCAATCTAGGGGAGAAATAGTTTCAAAATGTAAGGCTGTGGAGGAAATTCCATTTATTGAGGTTAAAAATTGGTGAATGAAATAATATGTTTTTGTAAATGAATTATTTCTTTTGTCAATGAATTTGTTTCGTTTTAATCGAAACAAGGAAATCGAAACATAAAATCGATTTATTTTGAATCAGCTTTGAGTATGGCAAAGCCAAGTAATGCGCACGTTGTGCTGGCGATTAAAATACTGATTTTACCCAGATCGATGTATTCTGATTGGGTGAAAGCCAGGTTGTCGACGAAAATAGCCATGGTAAATCCGATTCCGCCCAAGATACCTGCCCCGATTAGTTTTTTGAGCGAGATGGATTGGGAGAGGCTCGCGATGCCCATTTTTACGGCGAGTAGGCTAATGAGTACTATGCCAAGCGGTTTGCCAAGTACTAGGCCAAAAAAGATGCCCAAACTTTCGGGATTGAGGAGCTGATTCAGGGTGTTTGAGTTAATGGCAATGGCCGTGTTTGAGAGTGCGAAAAGTGGTAAAATGATGAAGGTGACGGGCCATTGTATGCGGTGTTCAACGCGATAGCTGAGGGTGGTGGGTTTGCCCGATTTGAATGGCAGTGCGAAAGCCAAGATCACTCCTGATAAGGTAGCATGAATGCCGCTGTGCAGCATACAGAACCACAATGAAACGCCTAATGTGAGGAAAAGCCAAGGGTTCTCATTTCCTTTTTTGTTTAAGTAATAAAGGATGGCACAGATGCCGCTGACCAACAGGAGGTACATCGCATCGAAACCTCCACCGTAGAAAATGGCAATTACAACGATGGCTCCCAGATCATCGATGATGGCCAATGCGGTAAGGAAGACTTTTAACGCGGGGGGAACCCTATCGCCCAGTAGGCCCATGATGGCTATGGCGAAAGCGATGTCGGTGGCTGTGGGGATACCTGCTCCGGAGAGTGTTTCGGGGTGGTTGAAGTTGAAAAGGAAGTAAATCAGTGCTGGGAAAAGCATTCCGCCCAAGGCGGCCATGAGGGGGAGCATGGCCCTTTTTCGGTTGGATAATTCTCCGATGTAGAGTTCGCGTTCAATTTCTAGGCCCACGAGCAAGAAGAAAATGGTCATGAGCGCATCATTGATCCATTCGGTGATGCTGTGATTGAGGTGGAAATTGTGTGTTGTAGGACCGATGTGGGTATTCCAAAAGGCGATATAGTTTTCGCCCCATGGGCTGTTTGCCGCGATAAGTGAAATGATGGTTGCGGAAACGAGTAATATGCCTGCGGCTTGCTGACTTTTGAAAAACTCTTTGAAAAGTGCGGTTAAGCGAAATGTGTTGTTGGTTTGAGACATTTGATTTGTTTTAATCAGTCGATGGTTAGGCGGGTGTTGGGATTTCCAATCTGCCTTCCATGCCTTGAAGCCAATGTGCTTCGCATCGCGCTTGATAGATATCATTGTGGCCTACAACCACCAAATCGTTGTTTCCGGGTTCGCGGAAGGTGAAGTTTGCGGGTTTATGACAGATTTGGCATTGGGCTTTGACTTCGATTTTGGTTGTGGCCAATTTTTTGAGCGCTGCCATTGGGCCGAAATCACGTGCCATGTAGTCCTTGTCAAGTCCTGCCGCAATCACATGGATGTTGTTCATCATGATTTCGCCAATGACTTCGATCACATAGGGGCCCATGAACTGGACTTCATCTATGTAAACTTCTTTGGTTGTTTCGGTGATCAGTGGATAGATTTCTTCGGCTTTTGAAATGCGGTGTGCCAGCATTTGTAATCCCCCGTGGCTATTGATTCTACTGGCGTTATAGCGTTGGTCGAGCAGTGGCTTTACAACCAATTTTTCGTCGTTGTTGAACATGCTTTCATTGTACAAGCCAATCAATTTGGTTGTTTTACCTGCAAACATGCAACCGTGGATAAGTGTAAATTCTCTCATGACGAAATTGGTGTGTGTGTTGTAACTTGCCGAGGACAATGGAATCGAATCACAGTTCTCTGCGCGAAGTGCTGAACAGTA
>JAIYBO010000161.1 GCA_027488495.1 Bacteroidota bacterium
CAAATCAGCCAAGGTTACCCTGTAACCTACACTACTTTCCGTAACATCGATTTCTCAACCATCACAGGTTTCCGTGGAACATTCTCTATGAACGACATTGGTGGTGTGGGTGCGATTCCCGGTCCGTTCTCATTTGTTGCGAGTTACATGTTGCAGTTTGCTGATGGTACAGGTTCAAACATCAGTTCTCAGGCGGCTTTGATTGCTTCAAACCAACCCAATTTGCGTAACGTAATTCCATTGGGTGAATTGGATATTAGACACAACATCAAATTGATGGCTACTTGGGCTTATGGTGGTGGTATAGACCCTAGAACCAAGAAGAATATGTACTTGGGTCCTGTGATCAACGGTAAAGAAATTTTCAAGTATGCAAGCTTTAACGTGATTTCTAACTCGTACAGTGGAACACCATATACGCCAACGGTTAGACCTGTTCAGGTGGGTGCAGTGGATCGTGCACAAATCAAAGGTGTGCCTTATGGTGCGCGTTTGCCATGGCAACAAACGTTTGATATCAACATAACCAAAGGTGTTCGTTTCAACCGTGCCGACAATGGCAAGCCTTTGATCATGAGTGTGTTCTTCTGGATACAAAACGTAATGAATGCGCGCAATGTGAATTCGGTTTATCCATTTACAGGTGAGGCCATGAATGATGGATTCATCAACTCTCCTCAGGGTCAGTTGTTGGCTCAAAACCAAATTGACGCTCAGAGTTACATTGATTTGTATAAGATCATGTTGGCTTCTCAAACAGGTATGCTGGGTGCGCCAAGAACGGTAAGAATAGGTGTACGTATTAACTTTAACTAACAAGATTTAAAGAAAGACTTTTATGAAACGATTAGGAATATTTTTACTCTCTGCGATGGTTGCACAATTGGCGGTTGCTCGTCCGATTGTGAACTTGAATGGCAGAGGAAATGCTCCCCGTGTGGATCGTAGGGCGGGACAGTTTGCCAACACTTGTGAGCCAGCTTCTCAGAGTGCGGATTTGGATGTGAACAACGTTCGAACCAAACTTTTGAATGGTGGTGACATGTGGTGGGATTTGAACAACCCCAAATATGAAATCCCGAAAATCAACGATCCCAATGCCGTTCGTAAGCATGCGATGTTTGCTGGTGCCATTTGGATTGGTGGTAGAGACAACGGAGGTAGTTTGAAGTTGGCCGCGATGACTTACCGTCAGAAGGGTTCAGATTTCTGGCCAGGTCCGTTGGATTCAACCACCGCTAGTACCGATCCAGTGCGTTGTAAGGCTTATGACAAAATGTGGAAAGTTACTCGTGATGAATTGGAAGATTTTGAGAATAGTAAATATTTGAACCAAAGTGCGGGTATCCGTGATTGGCCTGCTGGTCGTCAGAGAGCGGTACTTTATGGTAACGAAGCCAAATATTTGGCACCATACAAAGAGGTAACTCCTGATGGTGTGTACGATCCTTTTGCCGGTGAGCACCCAGTTTTGGATGATCGTAGACCTTCTATCGACAATGGTGTAGACAAGCAACCAGATATGTTCATTTGGTGGGTTTACAACGATAAGGGTAACATTCACAGTGAAACACAAGGTCAGCCAATTGGTATCGAAATTCAAACAACGGGTTTTGCCTTTTCAACCAATGATGAGGTAAACAACATGACATTCTACAGCTCAAAAATCATCAACCGTGGTTTCACTACGTTGAACGATTGTTACATGGGACAGTGGGTGGATGCCGATTTGGGTAACTACGCCGATGACTATGTGGGTTGTGATGTAGGTAGAAGTTTGGGTTTCTGTTACAATGGTGACGATGACGATGAGGGCGTATTGGGTTATGGTTTGAATCCTCCTACGGTGGGTGTAGACTACTTTGAGGGTCCTACAGATTCAGCGGGCAATCAATTGGGATTGAGCCACTACATGTACTACAACAACGACGGTGACCCCGTTCGTGGTAACCCTGGTGAGGCGATTGAATATTACAATTTGTTGCAAGGTAAATGGTTGGGCGGACAGAATGTGACCTACGGTGGAACAGGATTCGGTGGTTCGAAGCCAGCCAAATATATGTTCCCTGGCGATACTGACCCTTCCTACGCTCAAGAGCCTTGGACAGAGAAAATTGCAGGTAACAGACCCGGAGATCGCAGATTCTTGCAATCCACAGGCCCTTTCACCTTGCGTCCTGGACAAATACAAAGAATTACAGTGGGTGTGGTTTGGGCAAGAACTACCAGTGGTGGTGCAGCGGGTTCTTTGAACTTGTTGAAAATCGCTTCGGACAAAGCGCAAACATTGTTTAACAACAATTTCAAAATTTTGGATGGTCCCAATGCGCCTGATATTGATATTCAGGAATTGGAGCAGGAGTTGGTTTTGAAATTCTTGAATACCAATAGCCCAAAGGTTGAGAACTACCAAGAGAAATACAAGGATGCGAACAACGTTCAACGTACTTATAAGTTTGAAGGTTACTTGGTTTATCAATTGAAGGATGCTACAGTAAATACCGGTGATTTGGATAATATCGACAAGGCGCGTTTGTTGTTCCAGTGCGATATGAAAAACAATCGTGGTATGATTGTGAACAAAGTATACGATCCCAAATTGGCTGCTTTGTTGCCAGTTGTGAAAGTAGAAGGTGCTGACCAAGGTGTTCAACACACTTGGAGCATCAAGAACGATTTGTTTGCAACGAGTTCAAATACGCGATTGGTTGATTTCAAGCCTGTTTATTACATGGTATTGTCTTATGCTATTTTGGCAGATGATTCATTGCAAATTGACCCCAACCAATTCTTGGCGGGTAGAAGAAATATCAAAACGTACAAAGCCATTCCGCACAAAACGGAGCCTGAGCAGTTCGGAACTGAGTTGCAATCAAATTATGGTAGCGGTCCAGAATTGACTCGATTGGCAGGTCGTGGAAATGGCGGAAACATGTTGGAATTCAGCAAAGAAACCATTGATGAAATCTTGAAGAATGGCTTTGCCGCAAAGGCGAAGTATGTTGCTGGTATGGGTCCAGTGAAGATCAAAGTTGTTGATCCAATCAAAGTGCCCAACGCGAAGTTTGAATTTGTGTTGCGCGAAAAGAAGGCTTCATTGGCTAGTGGTTTGAAAGACTCTATTACCAAAAATACCGGTTGGTTCATGGTGAAGAAAGGTGCTACAGATTTGGACAATGATACCATTTTCAGCGATACCATCATAGGCGTTGGATTTGAATCTGTTCAAGGTAAGAAAGGTGCAAATAACAAAACTGCTGAGACTTTGGCTGATTGGGGCTTTAGTGTTGAAGTGGAACAGGTGTTCAACCCCGGAGAAAATGCCACTGCAGATCCTTCGAACGGCGTGGTAAGTTGGTCTGTGGATTGGGAAAACAATGGAAAACAATGGTTAACAGCGGTTGCCGATAATGATGCTCAAAACACAGCGAATTCTGGTGCACTTTGGCAGAACTGGATTCGTGCCGGTAGTAACGGTCGTGGTGCTACGTTTGATCCTTTGATTCATGATTTCTTCAATCAGGATGGAACGCCTGCGGATCCAGGTCAGGCGTTTGAACGTATTTGGAACGGTAGAATTGCTCCTTATGGATTGGCTGCCCGTGAAAAGCTCACTTCAACTGGAAGGAATACATATGGTTTTGCATGGTGGGGTAATTCATCAGGGTTGCAGAATCCTTTGAGTGAATTGTCTAGTATCCAAGTGGTTATCACAAAAGATAAAAATCTTTGGACTCGTTGCCCGGTATTTGAAATGGCTGATGATGAGTTGAAATCATCAAACCAGAATCAAATGGAGAAGTTCAACATGCGTTTCGCGCCATCGGTAGATAAGGATGGTAAAGAAATGAGTGGATCTATGGGCTTGGGTTGGTTCCCCGGATATGCCATTAACTTGGAAACAGGTGAGCGTTTGGCCATGGCCTTCTCAGAAGATAGTTACTTAGGTGGTGAGAATGGTCGCGATATGATTTGGAACCCAACTGATAAAGTGTATAACGATAATGGTAATTACCCAGCGATGGGCGGTAAGCATTTCATTTATATTTTCGGAACGGGTGTAAGCGGTATATCTAGAAACATCAAAGGTGAAAGATACTTGGGTGAAGATGAGGCGAATTTCCAGAGGTTCAAAACTGCTTTGTTGCCAGCTGCTGCGGGTGGAAAAGTGAACACATTGGATAAAACACGTTTGCTTTCGCAGATTATGTGGGTAATGCCTTCTTACATGGCTCCTGGTTACAAAATGGAGAATGTCAACGTGCCACCAACGGAGGTTAAATTTACAATCAATATTCGCAAGGCCTACACCACTTTTGATGCGGGTAATAATTTGAACAACAACCGTCCGATGTATGAGTTCGATGCGGCCAGTATCGCACCGAAGGTATCCACTGAGATTGGTGCTAAAAACTTGGATTTGGTGAATGTTGTACCTAACCCCTACAGAGGTTACAGCGAATATGAAAACAGTCCGATTGATTCTCGTGTGAAAATCACCAACTTGCCTCCTGAATGTAGCATCACCATTTTTGATATGGCTGGTAACGTAATTCGCAGGGTGAGTAAGGCAGATAACAATACTTACTACGAGTGGGATTTGAAAAATGGTAGTAATGTGCCTATTGCTTCTGGTTTATATTTGATACACGTCAAAACAAAAGATTTGGGAGAGAAAGTGGTACGTTGGTACGGAATTATGCACGCAATTGATTTGGATACTTATTAATATTTAACAAGATGAATCGCAAACAAAAGAATATATTCTTGGCAGGCTTGTTGGCATTGAGTGGTGTAGGTACTGCTTGGGCTGGTAATCCAGAACGTCAAGGTCAGGCTGGTGCCGCACAATTGACAATCAATGGTTGGGCTCGTTCGAGTGGAATGGGTTGGGCCAATGGTGGTAAGGTGAGTGGTGCTGAGGCGATGTACATGAATGTGGCTGGTTTGGATCGTATCAAGAACACCACGGAATTGGCCTTCTCAAGAACTGAATGGTTGATGGGTTCTGGTATCGCCATTAACAGTGCTGCGTTGGCACAGAAGATGGGTGAAAGTGGAACATTTGGTGTAACTGTGATGCAGTATAGCATCAAGCCGATAGATATTACAACTGAACAAAATCCTTACGGTGGCATTGGTACATTTAGGGTGAATATGACCAATATTGGTTTGGCTTATTCAAAGAGTTTCAGTAGCAATATTTCTGCAGGTATTGTGGCAAGAATGGTTTCAGAAGGTATTCCAGATGCACAGGCATCGGGCATCACGTTGGATGCTGGTGTACAGTATGTAACCACCTTCCGTCCGGTTCGTGGAAGCATCAAAAAGGATGATTTCCGTTTCGGTATAAGCATGAAGAACATCGGTCCTGATATGCAACATTCTGGAGATGGTTTGAGCTATAAGGCGATCTTAGATAATGGTACATTCAACAAAACGGTACAGGTGAAGGTAGACAATATCAAAATGCCTGCTTTGTTGAACATTGCTGCTTCTTATGATATCAAATTGGATGCTGATCCCAATCAGTACGACAATAAATTAACGCTTGGTTTTGGCTTTACCAATTTTGCTTTTAGTGCAAACCAGCTCACCTTGGCGGCTGAATATTCTTACAAAGAGTTTTTGTCGTTGCGTGCAGGTTTCGCCTACCAAGAGGATATTTTCTCTGAAACCACCAGACCATCGGCTTTCACTGGTCCAATGGCTGGTATCAGTTACGATTGGAAGATGGGCGAAGACGGAAATACAGTGAGTTTGGATTACTCTTACCGCGCAACGAATCCTTTTAATGGTGTACATTCATTTGGTGTGCGCATAGGATTGGGTGAAGCGGAATAATTAAAACCTTTTTATATATTTGTATTATGTGCATCAGTGGACTACGCTGGTGCACATTTTTTCTTAAAACACATCAACAATGAGCGATATTCAATATTTATCGAAAGAAGGCTTGGAGAAAATGAAGCAGGAGTTGCATTTCATGAAGCACGAGGAGCGTCCGCGCATCACACAGGCCATAGCCGAGGCGAGGGACAAAGGCGATTTGAGTGAGAATGCAGAATATGATGCAGCCAAAGAGGCTCAGGGTATTTTGGAGTCAAAAATCAATCAATTAGAGCATATGATTGCCAATGCCAGGGTGCTTGACAGTTCACTGTTGGATACGAGCAAAGTGAGTATCATGTGCAATGTGCGCGTGATCAATCATAATGTTGGGAAAGAGGCTGTATATCGCCTAGTAGCTGAGAGTGAGGCGAATTTGAAAGAGAATAAAATATCGATCAAGAGTGCAATTGCACAGGGTTTGATGGGTAAGGTAGTTGGTGATGTAGTAAGCATTGCGGTGCCCGCGGGTATCGTGAAGTTGGAGATTTTAGAGATTTTTATCTAACACCGATGCCAACGCTGTTTTCTAGAATTGTAGCGGGTGAAATCCCCTGTCACAAGGTTTGTGAAGACGAGCATCATTTGGCTTTTTTGGATATTATGCCTTTGGTTCATGGGCACGTTTTGGTGATTCCCAAGCGAGAGGTGGACTATATTTTTGACTTGGAGCCCAGTGAGCTTGCGGCGCTTTGGCAGTTTGCTCAGCGTGTGGCGGTGGGCTTGAAATTAGCGGTGCCTTGCAAGCGCATTGGTACAGCGGTGATTGGTTTGGAGGTGCCTCATGCGCACATTCATTTGGTGCCGATGCAAACGGTTGGAGATATCAACTTCACCAAAGAGAAACTTCAACCCACGGCGGAGCAATTGAGTTTGATGGCGGCATCGATTCAAGCCCGACTGTAAATTTTGCAGGATCCATGAAGCCCGAGTTGTTTCATATCGGCGGGATTACCCTATACAGTTACGGATTTTTTATTCTGTTGGGCATGGTTGCGGCGTTTTTGCACTTCTATTACAACAGACAGCGTTTGCAAATGGATGTAGACAGCATCAGTGAATTGATTTTGTGGTGTGGATTGGGCGTTTTTGTGGGCGGGAAGTTGTTTTTCTTTTTGGAAAATCCAGGGTATTACTGGCAGAATATGGGCCATTTTTTTACCCATCTGGGCGATGGTTTTGTGTTCTATGGGTCTTTTTTGGTGACCTTGGTCTTGCTCTGGTGGTGGTTGCGCAAGCGGGGATGGGATTTTTGGGATCGGATGGACGATATTGGTTTGGCTGGTGCTTGGGTTCATGCCATCGGCAAGGTGGGTTGTTTTATGGCGGGTTGCTGCCACGGTGTTCAATGTATGGCTTCTGATTGGGGAGTGATATTTCGGGATCCAAAGTCGCATGCTGAGCCACTTGGCAAGGCGTTATACCCCGTTCAGTTGTGGGATTCAGGTATCATATTTCTCAGCATCATTTTGATGTATGCGTTGTTGAAACGCGGCAAGCGTTTTTCGGGTCAAGTGTTTTTGATTTATTCCGTGGTTTATGGGGTGGGCAGATTCTTTACAGAGTCGTATCGGGGCGATGTTGAACGGGGATTTTTGTTTAACGGACTGCTATCGCACAGTCAATTTATTGCGATTTTGGTGGTGTTGGCATCTGTGGGTTTATATGTAATTTTACGCAGAAGGGGGTTGAAACAATCGCTATGAGATTTGCAGATGTAATTGGACAGGATATACTCAAGCAACGGATGCGTCACGGCGTACAAGTGGGGCGAATACCTCATGCGCAATTGATTTTGGGCTCGGAAGGCAGCGGGAATATGGCATTGGCGCTGGCTTACATTCAATACATCCTTTGTAGCGATCGATCCGATGAAGATAGTTGTGGCCTTTGCGGGAGTTGCAAGAAAGTTTCTGCCTTGATACACCCCGATGTTCATTATACGTTTCCTTTTCCCAGGAAGGCAGGTGAGATGGAACAATGTTCTGATGTGTATCCCCAATGGCGCGAAGCGATCAAAGAGGACACCTATCTCAATTATGAAGATTGGATGCAATTGCTCAACGCGGAGAACAAACAAGGGAATATTCCCACCAAGGAATTGCGCAACATCATCAAGAATGTGTCGTTGAAATCCTACGAGGGGAACATGAAGGTGTGCTTGATTTGGTTGCCCGAATATTTGGGTCAGGAAGGCAATATTTTGTTGAAATTGTTGGAAGAACCGCCGGAGCAAACCTTGTTTTTGTTGGTGGGTTCCGATTTGGATGACATTTTGGGTACCATACTCTCTCGCACACAATTGGTGAGGGTTCCGCCAATCGACGATGCCTCATTGGCAATGGCTTTGGTGCAGCGTGATGGGGTTGCTGAATCTGATGCCCATCGTTTGGCAAAAGTGGCCCAAGGGAATTATCACTTGGCAAGAGACTTGGGGAAAGAAGCCACGAATCCGCATTTGGATGCTTGGCGACAGTGGATGACGATTTGCTTCCGCCGGAAAATGGGAGAAGCTTTTCAATGGAGCGATGATTTGTCTTCATTGGGGCGCGAAGGGGTGAAATCGTTTTTGCTTTATGGGATTCAGGTGTTGAGAACGTGCGCGGTGATACCATTTATGGGTTCGGAAGGACTTTGGGAGGGGCCCGAGCTGGATTTTGTGAACAAATTCAATACCTTGAATTTGGGTCATGAAGTGATCAGTAACATGGTGGCGGAATTGGAGAAAGCGATGTATGGCATTGAGCGGAATGGGAATGCGAAGGTGTTGCTAATGGATGCCACCTACGGGTTGATTCATGCCATTTCGAAAAAAAAATAAAAGATCAGACAACCATTGGGGCAAAGATGTCATCTTTGGTTCAAATCTGAGTCATGTTGATACAGAATGACGAATCTATCGGAGTCCAAAGAACACCAATTGTTGCGGGATTGCATTGCGGGAAATCGCAGCGCACAGCAAGGATTGTACGATTTGTTCGCTCCGGTGATTTACGGAATTTGTGTGAGATACATGGGGTATACAGATGAGGCCAAAGACATGTTACAAGAAACCATGGTGAAGTTTTTTCAAAAATCTGGTGAATTCCGTTTTCAGGGATCGTTGGAAGGATGGGTAAAGCGCATCGCGGTGAATACATGTTTGGATCAAATCAAGAAGAACAAAGCCAAGTATGCTGGTAGTTTGGAAGAGGCCTACGATTTGGCGGGCGACGTGAATGCCGCGCAGCCATTGGAGACCAAGGATTTGATGAAGTTGCTAACTACTTTGCCAACGGGTTATAGAACGGTGTTCAATTTGTATGCAATAGAGGGATTTACCCACGTGGAGATTGGTGAAATGCTGGGTATATCAGAAAATACGAGTAAGTCGCAGCTGTTTAAAGCCAGAAAATGGCTTCAAGCAAAATTGGAAAGAAATTGATGAGGGATGAAATGAACCATATCGACGAGTTGTTTAAACAGGGTTTGGAGGGCGCAAATGTTACGCCACCTCCGGGTGTGTTTGAGCAATGTATTTCACAGTTGAATGCTCAGCCGATGGACGTTGTGGAAGGTTTGAAGGTATCTTCAAAAGCATCGAAAGGATGGCTGGGATTGTGGAGCAAGTTGGCCATTGGTATTGGGACAAGTGTTTTGGCGGTTACGGCAATCGTGGTGGCTGTTGTAAATTCACAAGGGGATGTTAAAAATCAAGTCAATCGCGTGGAGTTACAATCTGAAGATGGCCAAACGGATGTTATTGCCATGGATTCAGAAGATAATGCCAATGGGGGTGAGAGCAGGGATCGATCTGTGAATGGGTTGATAGAAAATGCGGGTGTTGTTGGCGATGATGTAAAGGGTGGAGGGGCGCTACAGGAAAGCCAAGACGTGCCCAATGGTAAGGGTAATTTGCCTATCAATGGTGAGTTTAGAGAAAAGGTTGGGTCATCGATGTCTGGTGATTTGAACGGTGGTTTGGAATTGTCGAGTAACGGTTTTAGGGAGGATGGGTTAACAACGGGTATGGCGGTTGGAAGGAAAAATGGCTTGAGAGAAGTGAGCCCATGTGGCAATCATCGCCCGCAATGGAGGCCTGTGATTTCTGACAATGTGGGTGGTATGGTATCGTTGGACTTGGAGGGTGATTTTGGCAAGATCGGTATTGATTGGGGTGATGGTTTAGGTGGTGAGGTGATAGAAAATCGTGGATCCATGGAGAAGGTCTCTCACAATTATTGGGTGGAGCGAAATCGCAATTTCCGGATTAAACTGGTTCATTCAAATCCCATGAAAAAAATGGATGGGGGTGTGATTTGGTGTAAGGATAGTCAATGGTTAGCGCTGCAGGTATCCCCCAGCAATGAGGCTTCGGTTGTTTCGGTGCCAGATGTATTTACCCCGAATGGCGATGGTTTAAACGAGACATTTTACGTAGAAATGGCTAAGCCATTGAGTTATGAAATTACCATTTTGGATGCAAAACAACGTACAGTATTTAGAAGTAATGATTACACAGAAGTGTGGACGGGTATATGCGGAAATAGGGAATGTGATGAGGCAAATTATCGAGTAATATTGGCGTATAAATATAGTGGAGACAAGGAGTGGAAATATATTAGAAAATCTATAAAATTGCTCCGAAACACAATCAATAATATACAAAATTAATATGATATTTCAAAGTCAAAATCTCAGGAAAACATCAATAAAATGGCTCTATCCTTTGGGGATGTGCCATAAAACTTCTATTTTTGACCAATTACAGCAAAAAAACATACCTAAAATGAAAGGTTTAATGAACATAATGAAAGGCGCGATCATTGCGGTGGTCGCAATGCTAACATCCATCGGCGATGCATCCGCTCAATGTGCATTTAATTACACTGGCTCTCCTTGTGTGGGGGTTCCAATGAGCTTCAATGGTTCTAGCACGGGTACTACTCACGATTGGGATTTCAATGGTGAGAACTCTCAAACAGGGTTGAAGAACTTGAACTACGCCTTCAAAACGGCAGGTAATAAAGTGGTTACTTACGTCACAACCATCAACGGCACAAAGTGTACATCAACTGTGAACTTGGTTGTCCGCGAATCTCCCAAAATCAAATTGAAACTTCAGAATTTGTACGAGCAGTGTTTTGAGAAGAACTTATTCTGTTTTGACGATAGTACCAAGAGTGGTAACGGCGGTAGAATTACCAGGATTAAATACTTGGTAAGTGATGGTCAGTTTAACGAATTTGGAAACCCTACACTTCCGCGGACCTATTGTTTTTCTATCAAGGATGTGCGCGGCGGTGATTTTAACTTGTATGTAGAAGTAGAAGATGAATATGGCTGTGTAGATAGTGTTAACTTGATAAGTGCAGTAAAGGTTAGGGCGAAGATTGACCCTCGTTTCACAAGTAACAAGCCGGTGGCTTGTGATAGTGTAACAGCCACGATTACCAACGTTTCTGGGATAAATAGAAATCAAGTAAAGAAAATCACTTGGTATTGGGGTGATGGTACCACATCCAATGATTGGGGTCCAAACATTAAGAAGACGTTTAAAGGTCAAGGTACTTATAATTCAAAGGTGGTAATTGAGACCATTGATGGCTGTAAGGATTCATTTAGTGTACAAGCGACAGCTTCTGTATTTAAATCCAAAGCCAATATTTGGGCGAGTAAAGATTCTACTTGTATCAGCGATCCCAAAGTTGATTTTGGTGTAGATGAAATTCCAACCGGTGCTACAGGTTTGTTGTGGAACTTTGGTGACCCCAATACTGGTCCACTGAACTTTGATAATAAAACATGGTTCCCGAGTCACAACTTCTCAGGACTTGGGCCATTCTTGGTCCAATTGACATACAGCCATCCCATTTGCGGAAACAAGACTGCATTAGATACAATCATCATTTTGGGTCCTGCTTCAACCATCGAGGTGGCGAACAATCGTTTGGCGGAGTTTGAAGTATTCCAATGTCCAAAGGATGTAATGGATACCGTTCACTTTAAGAACTTCTCAACCTTCTATCATAACGATAAAGATTACACGGATGATGATAGTACATTCTACAAATGGAATGGCACATTGGGGCATACGTTCCAAAAGAATGCGAATGGTACACCACGTCAGGTTTGGCAAAAACCGTTGCGGAATGATTCCAATTCAAATGGTACCAAGTCAGTTTATGCGGGAAATGCATCACCGGGTGGTGGAAACGATTATTTGAAGCGTGAGCGTGTTTGTGCAGTGCGTTTGTGGGATTTTAGTGATACTTATGCGCCGAAGTGTACAACAGATATCACTCGCAACAAAAACGTATTTGTTAACTGTCAGTATTCTCATGACACTTTGCCAACGCACTATTACAAATCATGGGATTTGGTGTTATTGGATCGATTCAAAAATGCACCAATGGAAGATGCGATTTTCATCACATCTACAGGTTTGTGTAAAAAGATTCAAGTGTGGGCTTCAGATACATTGTGGATTGTTGAAGATTCCATTTTGTTTATCCCTCGTGATCCAGGTGATTCTTCAACGGCTGCTGATTCGAAATACGTAAATGCCATTAAGAAATATGCGCCTTACAAATGG
>JAIYBO010000135.1 GCA_027488495.1 Bacteroidota bacterium
ATGGAAATTGCCATTCTGTCTGACATACACGACAATTTAAAGAATTTACAAAAAGTGACCGACCAAATCCAAGCACGCGGCATCAACACCGTTATTTTCTGTGGTGATTTCTGTGCGCCGTTTGTGATGAAGCAACTGGGAGCAACAGGACTCAATGTACATGCTGTTTGGGGCAACAACGATGGCGATCGTTTCAAGCTCACCCAAATTGCCGCCCAATTCCCCAACATCAAATTGTATGGCGAATACATTGGCGATGAAGACTGCCTTTTACACATCGATGGTGTGCGATTTGGCGCTACTCACTATCATTTCTACGCCAAGGCCATGGTTAAAACGGGCTGGTACGATGTGGTTTGTTTCGGACACTCACACAAAGTACACCGTCAGAAATTCGGGAATGCCCTGCTCATTAATCCAGGCGAAGTGGCTGGTATTATGGGACCTGCAACCTATGCCGTTTACGACACCCAATTGAAGGGTTCAGAAATTATTCAGATCGACTAAAGCACCGCCAACACCGAAGGATGGGCATGGGTTCTGATGTGCTCTAGGATGGTGGCGATGTTTTCATCGGCGGGACCATTGTTCTCAATCACCAAATCGCAGCGCTCTTTGTGGGGCAAAATGTGATTGTTATAAGCAGGCATCACGTGGTGTTCCCACTGGTGGAGACTGCGCTTCAACGGAATGCCGCGTTCGCGTATGTCGCGCTCAATCCGTCGGTTAAAGCACAATTCCATATCGCAATCCACGAAAATCCGGTAATTCAATAAAGAATCCACGGCTTCATAATCCATCACAAACAGTCCTTCCACCAATAAAATCGGGGCTGGATTCACAATTTCTGTCTGCTCAGGGGCATCGTAATTTTCAAATTGATACTTTTTGATCAATACCGGCTTAAAAGCCAACAACTGCATCAAGTCTTCATGGAATCGCTCTGAGAACAAGGCAGAAGGCAAATCATAATTGGCCTCACCATGCGCATCGATGTGTTGCATTTCCAAGGGTTTGTAATAATCATCAAAGCCCACAACCGTTACGTTTTTGCCCAAAGCGGCTTTCAACGCATCCACATAATAGGTTTTCCCTGCCCCGGACAATCCGGTTAACCCCATCACAAAGGGCTCAATCATCGCCGTCACCGTCTTATTTCTTTTTGATTTTAAAGTACTTTTCTTTCACCACCTCGCCATTGGCTCCATAGGTTTGAACCACCAAAGGATTGCCTTGGGCGTCATAAAACATCCAAGTGCCCACCATTTCACCGTTTTCGTAGGTCCCCTCGCGCTGCTGATAGTGTGTTACCATCCCGTGCTTCCAATCGCCATCGCGCAATCCATCCACATAATTGCCCTGACTCTCCACCTTCAACTCTGTGCGCTTTGTTTCGTCATTGGGCACTTCTCGAATGTCCACGAAACGACCGTCTAACTGTCCGTTAGCATAACTCTCAATACGCAGTGTATCGCCGAAGGCATTGTATTGAATGAACGCGCCATGTTTCTTGCCGTTTTTCCAACCTGATTCAGCAATGAGGTTACAACTCACCGCATCCCACACCCTTGAAATACTATCGTGCTCTCCATACTTGTAATAATCTTCGCTCGCCGCACAACCATTTCGGTGAAACATGTAAAAACGACCGTGAGGCACGCCCATGTTGTATTCTTTGATGTATCTGAGGATAGAATCTGCGTAAAAGGCAACAACCGGCCCATGGGGCATATCATTTACAAACGTGGCGATTTGCTCGGTTTTGCCATTGTCGAAATAACTGATCACCTCCCCATTGCGCACCCCACGATTATAGTGCTTTACGTATTGGGTAACCCCGTTCATGTAGAATCCTTTGACGGTGTTGTGCAAACTATCGTCGAGAAATTCGCCGGTAGCCACAACGATGCCCGTTTTTTCATCGGCGTACTGAAACGGTCCGTTTTTCTTGCCATTGGCCCACATTTCGGAGGCGACAAAGATTCCCTTTTCTGTATTTTCCTGGTATTTGCCGTGCTTCAAACCATTGAGATACCCTTGTTCGGTGTATACGCGATTGTTGGGCCACATTTCCAGGGCGATGCCTGTAAACGGCGCAGTTCCCACCAGTTCTTTACCTTGTTTAACTGGGGCATAAGCAATACCATTGCGCATTTCTAAGGCCGATGCCAATAGTTTGCGAACGGGCGACCCTTCGTTGCCAACCTGCTTGTTTTGCGACTTCGTCACCGAGACATTCCTCCCCGAGGATTGTTCAGTGGCTTGCGATTGCAAGTTCATGGCAACGCTGAACATCAGAAACAACAGCCATGGTAATTTTATGCGATTCATTGAATTAATTTTTTTCAAAATTAACAGCCTGTGTTAGATTTGTGGTGAGGAATTTCCCACAAATATGAACCACTTCGATTGGATACAACAATTTTGCGAATCAAAGCCATTGGTTACAGCAGAATTCCCTTTCGATGAAACCACCATGGTGTGGAAAGTGGCTGGGAAAATGTTCTGCTTGGGCGATATCAGAGAATTTGAATCCATTGCTCTCAAATGTGAACCAAGCAAAGCCGTATCGCTCAGAGAAGCACACCATCAAATTACAGGGGCTTTCCACATGAACAAAACCCACTGGAACGCTGTTGAACTGAATGGACTTTCAGAATCCTTCATCGCAGAACTCATCAACCACAGTTATGAGATTGTGGTACAGAAATTGCCAAAGAAAACCCGAGAAATAATATTACAAGCATGAAAAACACACTTCTTACCCTAGCCGCAATGGCTGGAAGCGCCCTCAGCTTCGCTTCGGGCTTCAATCATACAAACAAATTAACCATGGATAACGACAACCTAGAACTCGGCCAACCAGATTTGGCAGACGGACTTTACGCTCAAATGAACACCAGCAAAGGCACAATCTTGTTGCAATTGCATTACAAAGAAACCCCACTCACAGTTTGCAACTTCGTGGGTTTGGCTGAAGGAAAAATCACCAACAACGCCAAACCATTGGGTACACCCTTTTACGATGGACTGAAATTTCACCGCGTGATCGACAACTTCATGATCCAAGGCGGCGATCCTGCTGGAAATGGTTCTGGTGGACCAGGATACCAGTTCGACGATGAGTTTGTATCTACATTGAAGCACGTAGGTCCCGGAATATTGTCTATGGCCAACGCCGGCCCTGGCACAAATGGTTCACAATTTTTTATCACACACGTTGCCACTCCTTGGTTGGATGGTGCCCATACTGTATTCGGCAAGGTAATCACGGGTCAAGACGTTGTAAATGCCATCAAACAAGACGATGTAATTACTACCTTGAAAATCATACGCAAAGGGAAAGAAGCCAAAGCATTTGAAGCCAACGACGAAGCCTTCAAGAAATTGAAAGATGGCGCAGCGGCCAGAGCAGAAGAAGCCATAAAAGCGGCCTCTGCAGGATTTGAAAACTGGGTAAAAACCAACTACCCAACCGCCAAACAAACCAAATCAGGCCTTTGGTATGTTGTAGAACAAGCAGGCACCGGTGCTCAAGCCGTCGCTGGCAAAACCGTAGCCGTGCACTACAGTGGAAAATTGGATAACGGACAAGAATTCGACAATTCATACAAGCGCTCACAACCCATCGAATTCAAATTGGGCGTAGGCCAAGTGATTCCCGGCTGGGACGAAGGTATCGCCTTGATGAGCGAAGGAGCAAAATACAAATTGATCATCCCATCACATTTGGGATACGGCAAGCGCGGTGCAGGTGGAGTAATTCCCCCAAATGCAACTTTGATTTTTGAAACAGAACTCGTTTCTGTTAAATAATCTGAATCAAGCCCATCTGAGGCTTAACTTTCTCTCTATCAAACAAAACGGGCCGCCACGCGGCCCGTTTTTATTTTGTTGAAAACTACGGAATTATTTTCCACCCCTCAGCGGTGGGAAATGTTAATTTTGTATCCCGTAACATCACATTCCGGTTACACGGAAAACAACATGAAAAAAGCCAAATACATCTTTGTTACGGGAGGCGTAACATCATCCTTGGGAAAAGGAATCGTTGCTGCATCACTCGCAAAACTTCTTCAAGCACGCGGATTTCGTACCACCATTCAAAAGTTTGATCCATATATCAACGTGGATCCTGGTACACTCAACCCCTACGAGCATGGCGAATGTTACGTAACTGAAGATGGCGCCGAAACCGATCTCGATTTGGGCCACTACGAACGCTTTTTGAATGTCCCCAGCTCACAAGCCAACAACGTCACAACCGGTCGCGTGTATCAAACCGTTATCGAAAATGAACGCAGAGGCGATTATTTGGGAAAAACTGTTCAAGTAATCCCTCACATCACCGACGAAATCAAACGAAGGATGAAAATCCTTGGAGAAAGCGGTGATTTCGACATCATTATCACAGAAATCGGCGGCACAGTGGGCGATATTGAATCATTGCCCTACGTAGAAAGCATGCGTCAGTTGCTTTGGGAAGAAGGCCATGAAAACGCCCTCGTGGTGCATCTTACCCTCATCCCTTACCTCAGCGCAGCCGGTGAATTGAAAACCAAACCAACCCAACACAGCGTAAAGCAATTGTTGGAATTGGGAGTACAACCCGACATCCTCGTTTGTAGAACTGAACGCCCGATCACCGCGGAAATCCGCAGGAAACTGGCCCTATTCTGTAACGTACAACCCAATGCCGTTATTGAGGCGATGGACCTTAAAACCATCTATGAAGCCCCCTTGGCGATGCTCAAAGAGAAGCTAGACAAAGTGGTTTTGAACAAACTCAAACTCAGCACCAAAAACGAACCCGATTTGGACCAATGGCGCGACTTCTTGTTCAAGCTGGAGCACCCAAAATCTGAAGTAAATATCGCCCTAGTAGGAAAATACGTAGAATTACCCGATGCCTACAAATCAATCAATGAAGCATTCATCCATGCCGGTGCGAGCAACGAATGCAAAGTAAAAGTGACATACGTACACTCAGAAATGCTCACCATCGAAAATGCAGCCAAAAAATTGGCCGGTTTTGATGGCGTTTTGGTAGCTCCAGGATTCGGACATCGTGGCATCGAGGGCAAATTGGAAGCCATTCGCTATGTGAGGGAAAATAACATTCCTTTCTTTGGCATTTGCTTGGGTATGCAGTGCGCTGTAATTGAATTCGCACGGAACGTTTGCGGGATGAAAGGCGCATTTAGCACAGAAATGGACCCCAATACACCCTACCCAGTCATCGACTTAATGGAGGGACAAAAGGAGCAAACACAAAAAGGCGGCACCATGCGATTGGGATCTTATGAGTGCAAATTGGAAAAAGATTCTAAGGCATTGAAAGCCTATGGAAAATCATTGATCACCGAAAGACATCGCCATCGTTATGAGTTTAACGACCAATTCAAAAAACAAATCGAAGACGCGGGCATGCGCATTACCGGCACAAACCCCAAAACGGGCCTGACTGAAATTGTAGAAATCCCAACACATCCTTGGTTTGTGGGCGTTCAATTCCACCCAGAGTTGAAGAGTACGGTTGCTACACCCCACCCGCTGTTTGTGAAATTCGTAAAAGCCTGTTTGAAATAATTGAGTGCCATTGAGCACAATACGGGGGTTGGGATTTGATTTTCCCAGCCCCTTTTTTATTCGATGACTTGTTCAAAATGGTTATGATAAACCACCCGCTTAGTGGCGATGTACAAGCACCAAATCGGTATACACCGGCAAGTGATCAGAAAATCCATTCATGTATTTTTTCCCGGCGAAAGTGCGCAATGGCCAACCCTCATACTTTCCGCCATGCTGCAACATCCAAGGTCGTTTGTATACATTAATCTTTGGCTGTGAGAGATTACTTGCAGCCCCCCCATTGTCATTCGTGCGATGGGCATTGGCAAAATACAAAGGTCTGCTCACCATGATTTGGTCAAACATATTCCAACCATCGAACCAAGCCAAAGTACCCACAGAGGTATCTTGAGCTCTTGCGATATAGGCCAAATTCACGATGGGGCGATAGGCATCACCCGCGTTGAGTCCTTCCGTGATAGAAACATCCTCGGGATCATCGTTAAAGTCGCCCATGAGAAGAAAATTGGCCGGAATGGATGGATTGTTTTGCAGTGATTGTGTTAGGGCGGTGGCGGCGACCATGCGGCTGGCCGCACTGGCCGCGCCACCGCGCCTACTTGGCCAATGGTTCACAAATACCGCCAGTGAATCCCCTGTAAGTCTTTCAACCAAATGCACCCGCATAATACTCCGGGTAGCATACCCATCGGCCAAAGTGACGGGCGTCATATAAACACCCGTAGTGTAAAACTTCTTGCGATTGTAAATCAAAGCCACATCTATCCCACGTGCATCTGGAGATTCCCTGTGTACGATCTCAAAATCTGAGCCCAATGGCTTTCTATCGTCGTTCTCGGTATCCCCCAATGGTGAAATTTGCATCGAACGGCAATGCTTGCGCAAATCTTCCAGCACAAATGCATTCTCCACTTCCACCACACCCAAAATATCGGGCGCAATGCTGTCGATCACCTTCGACATATTTTTCAATTTGCTTTGGTATCGATCTGTATTCCATTGATTCGCCGAAGACGGCAAAAACTCCGCATCGTCGTTAGGACCGTCAACCGTATCAAACAAATTCTCTAAATTGTAAAAAGCCACCCGAAATGGAGCATTCCCTCCCCCTTTTTGATCCAATGAACCTGTGGAATTATGCGCCCCCTTTTTATATATCGCCATGGAACCACAGCCCACAGCCATAATTGACAAACAAGTAACAGTGAAAATAGAAAACGCAATGCGCTGAAATGATAGATGCATATCGCAAAGATACTATCACCATAGAGTTTTTAATCTCACGATCCATCAGACCGTGGCCTCAAAAGTCAATTCATCTGCAGAATTCACAGAGTATTACCCATTAAATCGGATAAAAACGGCAAGAAAACAGTGGCTTAACGACTGTAATTCGGGGCTTCGCGAGTAATCGCAACATCATGGGGATGACTTTCACGCATACCTGCATTGGTGATTCGAACAAACTTTGACGTTTGCAATTCATCAATTGTAGCAGAACCGCAATAGCCCATTCCCGCGCGGATACCACCCACCAATTGGTAAAGTACTTCAGCAACATGCCCTTTGTACGCCACAGAACCCACGATACCTTCGGGCACCAATTTGGCCACTTCTTCTTCCGCATCTTGGAAATAGCGATCCTTAGAACCGTCTTTCATCGCTTCGATGCTACCCATACCGCGATAGCTCTTCACTTTCCTACCTTCGAAAAAGGTTGTTTCACCTGGCGCCTCTTCTGTACCGGCAAACAAGCCACCAGCCATAATTACGTTGGCACCAGCAACCAAAGCTTTTACGATATCACCACTGTAGCGAATCCCTCCATCAGCGATTACAGGGACACCGGTACCTTCCAGGGCTTGTGCAGCTTCCATCAAAGCACTCAATTGAGGCATGCCAATTCCTGCGATGATACGGGTTGTGCAAATACTACCTGGTCCCACACCTACCTTAACGGCATCGGCACCCGCTTCGGCCAAGGCCTTCGCAGCCGCGCCTGTGGCAATATTACCTGCGATGATTTGCAACTGAGGGAATGCCGTTTTCACACGCTTCACCTCATCAATCACACCTTTCGAATGTCCGTGCGCTGTATCAATGGCAATCACATCCACCCCAACGGCCACCAAAGCACTCACGCGCTCCAGCGTATCTGCGGTTACACCCACTGCCGCACCCACAACCAATCGGCCATGAGCATCTTTACAAGCTTTGGGGTAATTTTTCACTTTCTGGATATCCTTGAAAGTGATCAATCCAACCAATTTATTGTCGCCATCAACAATGGGCAACTTCTCAATTTTATACTTCTCTAAAATTTCTTGGGCCCCCTTCAAATTGGTACCCAATGCTGCAGTGATCAAATTCTCACGCGTCATCACCTCGCTCACCTTCTTATCCAAATCTTTTTCAAACCGCAAGTCTCTGTTGGTAATGATACCAACCAATTGATTCTCTTCATTCACAACGGGAATACCACCAATTTTGTGATCGCGCATCAAATGAACCGCTTCTCTCAAAACCGCATCTTCCCCCAAAGTTACCGGCTCCATGATCATACCACTTTCTGACCGTTTTACCTTTTTCACTTCTTCCGCCTGACGGGCGATGGTCATGTTTTTATGAATGATTCCAATCCCTCCCTCTCGCGCCATTGCAATGGCCATACCGCTCTCTGTAACCGTATCCATTGCCGCAGCCATTATGGGAATGTTTAACCGCAAGTTGCGTGTCAACTGCACCGAAGTATCAACATCTCTAGGCAGAACTTCTGAATAACGAGGAATGACCAAGACATCATCGAATGTGAGGCCTTCAAGAGCAATTTTGGAATGGTTTTGGATTGACATGCAAATAACGAATTAAGGATGAAAGTAGAGTGGTTATTTGCGGTGCAAAGATAGGACTTGACAACCGATTTTCCAAATCAACCCAAACCTAGCATTCTGTGACCAGTTGCACACCAGGCGATATCTCTCTGCCACAAAGAAAAAGCGGGGCGCTCTCGCACCCCGCTTTTTACACATTGAATCCGAAGAAACAACGAAGTTCTTTTATCTCTTGCGAAACTTGAAAGTCATGCTTGAATTCTGCATGAAGCTATCTACGCGAATGTGCATGTTGTTATCATCAACCAAAATCAACTTAAACTTCTCGCCATCCATCGTCACTGTTTTTTCATCGGCACTCAAATCCCAAACACCAGTAGTACTATCCGGATCCGCTGGACTGCATTTCAACAAATTCTCTTTGATCACATACGTTTTCTGTCCATTGGCTGACGCGAATTTGTAATAATCATCTTTCTCACAGTCTTGCATCATTTGCATGTAATCCGTCAATTTAATTCCACCACCCAAATCCAACGCTGGTTCAATGGGCATAGAAGCCAATTCCCAAGCGTGAGCACAAATTTTTTCAGTTGTTGTTGGCAATACAGGCGCGGGCTGTTCATCTTCACAACCACCCAAAGCCAACATTGAAATACCCACAACAATCATCGTTGCATAAGTATTCATTTTGAAAGTCATCTTTTTCATATTAATCACAAAGTAATGGCATCGTGTGCACATATTCAATATTTTTCGACATTCCACAATAAATTTGCCTCAGAATGCATCCCTTTCAAATCCTGCTGGCCAAATGGTCTTCTCCCCTTTTCCATGGACACAAATACAAATGCAACTTGTGTGGATTTGAATCCAAAAAACTTAGATCCCGAGGCCATGACCACCCGGTGATCAAAATCAAACAAATCCTCTCAGCGGGCAAACGCAGATCCGATTGTCCTCGTTGCTTATCATCGGACCGCGACCGACGCCTCTGGCTGTTCCTTGAAAATAACATTACTCCCC
>JAIYBO010000203.1 GCA_027488495.1 Bacteroidota bacterium
CGAAAATTTGAAAGAATCGGTGGCAATGTGAACAAAATCACAAAAACTCCCAATGTTGGGTTTTATTTTTGTAAAACGATATGGAAAAAGTAGAGTGTTTGATCATCGGTAGCGGGCCTGCAGGTTATACCGCTGCGATTTATGCGGCTAGGGCCGATATGAAACCCGTGATGTACGAGGGTTTGCAGCCAGGCGGACAGTTGACTATCACCACAGATGTTGAGAACTACCCTGGGTTTCCTCATGGCGTTCAAGGTCCTGAGATGATGGCTATGTTCAAAGAACAAGCCGTTCGATTGGGTACCGATGTGCGTTTTGGTATGGTGACTTCGGTAGAGTTTAAACAAGGAGGACCTCAAAAGGTCATAGTAGATGGCTCCCATGAAATTGAAGCTCAAGCGGTAATTATTTCAACTGGTGCGAGTGCGAAATGGTTGGGTATCCCATCGGAGCAAAGATTGAACGGTTCTGGTGTGAGTGCTTGCGCCGTTTGCGATGGATTCTTTTATCGCGGCCAAGACGTTGCCATCGTTGGTGCCGGTGACACCGCTTGTGAAGAGGCATCCTATTTGTCAAAAATCTGTAGCAAAGTGTATATGCTTGTCCGCAAGGATGAGTTTCGCGCTTCCAAAGCGATGCAGCACCGTGTGATGAATACGCCCAACATTGAGGTGTTGTTCAATACCGAAACCGACGAAATTTTGGGTGAGTTTGGCGTTGAGGCTGTGCGTGTAAAAAACAACGTGAGCGGAGAAACCCGTGAGTTTCCAATCAAAGGATTTTTTGTGGCCATTGGCCACCATCCCAATACGGATATTTTCAAACCATATCTCAATATGGATGAACAGGGTTACATCATCACTACGCCGGGAACCTCTTACACCAACGTTGAGGGTGTTTTCTGTGCTGGAGATGCACAAGATAAAATTTATCGCCAAGCTGTGACGGCTGCCGGTAGCGGTTGTATGGCTGCTTTGGATGCCGAGCGATGGCTGGGCGCAAAGCATTCTGCAGCACAATAATTGCGATTGAAATCGATCATTGCATATCTGTGGGTCATTTGTTTGAGCGGTGCCAACGCGCTGTTTGGGCAAGTGACCCATTCTGTTTTAGCCGCTGAAGGTAGTTTAGAGCCAATCAATGGGAATGAACCCAGTATCGCATTGGATCCAATATCTCCCAATAGGGCGGTGGTTGGAGTGAATACCAGTACTGTGATGCGCACAATGGACCCTGCGTTGAGAAATTGGAGTTCTGTGATTGTGAGTCCACCTCAAGGTTTTTATGGCGATCCGGTAATCAAATTCACTGATCACGGAGTTGTTTATCTTGCCCATTTGGCAAAAAACAATGAAGGAAAATGGCCCAGTTTTTTTGATCGAATTGTTTTTGAACGTAGCGATGATGCGGGTGTGACGTTTACCGCCACCGATATTGGCTATCATTTGGGGAAAATGCAAGACAAGCCCTGGTTTTCTATGGATGAATGGAAAAAGAGCAAGGGCTATGGGAATGTGTATTTAACCTGGACGGAATTTGATTCTTATCATAGCAGTAACCCCCAAGATTCTTCTCGGATTTGGTTTGCTCGATCCGTTGATGGAGGGAGGAGTTTTCAAACGCCGGTGGTAATTAGCGATAGAGGGGGAGATGCCATGGATGATGATGCCACAGCGGAAGGAGCCAATGTTACCGTGAGTCCAGACGGGAGCTTGCACGCGGTGTGGTCAAGGAATGATACCATTTGGTACGATTGCAGTACTGATTTTGGAAAAACTTGGGGGAAGGATCAATTTGTGGCCGAGCAATTTGGCGGTTGGAATCATGAGAATGTGAAGGGTACGATGCGGGTGAATGGTATGCCCTTTATTGAATCAAATGCGAAAGGTCATTTGTTTGTGGTCTATTCAGGCGGAGCTTGCAATAAGCAAACGATGGGTGCCTGTAAAAGCAGGGATGTGTATTTGGTGTGCAAATTTGGTGCAAAGGGTTCTTTTACTGTTCCTGCCACAGTGAATCGCCCAGAGAGGGGTATGGACGATGCCACGCATCGCTTAGATGTGAATACACCAGATTTTGAGATGACGGAACAATATTCACCAGCGTTGGTGACATCAGCGAATAAAAAGCGGGTGTTTGTGGCTTGGCAAGATCGCAGGCGCAGTGTGACCGGTGGTTTTTTTGATGTGTATGGCGCTGAATTGGTGGTTGAGCCATGGTATCGAGGCAAGGCTGGGAATCTGACTTGGTTGAAGCGATGCGATAATATTCGCTTATCGAAAACTGCATCGGTAGCCCCTGGGGATGTGGTTTTTATGGGTGATTACATTGGTTTGGATTGGCAAAAAGACATCGTTTTGGCCTACACTGGGTTTGATGCTTCGAGGTTGTATCCTGTGATTCAATTGGCCAAGTTGGGTGTGAAGCCTCGGTTGATGGGTTTGAGGAAAATACATGGGGTAAATGGGGTTCTGGAGCCCGGATTGACTTTGATGGTGCCGGAGAATGTGCAAGAAAAATCGCATACCCGAAGCACAGTTGAGAAGGGGCGAGCGGATGAGAAAATACTGATTTGGGCTGAATGGCCAGAGGTAAACAACTTTACGATAGAAATAAAGATGGGATCACAGGTGGTATTCTCGCATGTATTTGAAAATCTATTGGATTCCAAGGTTGATTTTGAGTTGCCTTTGAGCAGATTTGTGCCTGGACCTTATGAAATTGTGCTCAGAAAGAAGGGTAGAAGCGTGAGTTTCCCCATTAATTTAAAATAATTGCAGAAAGAATGCACTAAATCGTGCAAGTCCTTTGTGTAAATACACTTGATATCATATTTTTGCCTTCCTTTAAAATAGCTATGGCAGTAATACAGAAGTTAAGAAATTCAGGAATGGTTGTGATTGTGGTTGTGGCCGCCCTGGTTTTGTTCGTGATCGGTGATCTTTTAAACAGCCGTTATGGCTCAAATAGCAATACGGCGGAAGAAGGCGTATTCGCTGAAATTGGTGGTAAATCTTTCAAGGAGAAGGATGATTTGGAGCCTTTGGTGAACAAATTGTACCAACAGAAATTGGCGGGAGATCCATCATTGGCCAACAAAATGCAATCGGACGAGAAATTCCGTTTGAAAACAGTGAAGGAATTGTATCAGAGTGCATATGATCAATTGTTGCGCGACCAGGTGTTGATGAAAGAGATTGAAAAATCTGGCATTACCCTTTCAGATGCAGACGTGAATGAATTGTTGGTGGGTAAATACCCCAGTGAATCCATGATGCAAATCCCTGATTTCCAAACAGACGGTAAGTTTGATGGTAAAAAGGTTGAAATGATTTTCAAACAAGGCAAAACCAATGCACAGTTGAAAGCCAATTTGTTGAGCTTGGTAGAAAGTGTTACCAATTATGAGAAAATAGAGCGTTATGCTACCTACGTTTCCAAGGCCAACGTAAAAACCAAGGCGGAGAAGGAATACGAGTATATTGTAGCAAACCAAGGTGTGGTTGGAAGCATTGTGAACATCGCACACAATACTGTTCCTGATAAGGATGTGAAGTTGACAGATGCCGATCTTGAGAATTATTTGGCGCGCAACAAAGAGAAATTCAAATTCACTGCTGAAGCGCGGAATGTAAAATACGTGGTTTGGGATGTTGTGCCAACAAAAGATGATACCATGGAGGCATATACCAGCGCAATGAGAACTGCAGAAGGTATGCGTACCCAAACAGAGCCTGATACAATGGGAGCTTTGGGTTACTACAACATTACAACCTTGCCGGAATCTGCTCCAGAAGAAGTGAAGAGTTTGGTTTGGGGTGCTCCTTTAAATGCCGTTGTAGGTCCAATCTACAGAGAAGGAAATTTTTATATTTGGCAAAAAGTGGGTGAACAGAACGATACAGTTCCAGTTGTTCACGCCTCACACATTTTGATACCCAATTCTGGCGCATTGCCCGATGGAACCAATATTGTTGATTCTGTAATGGCAGAAAGCAAAGCCCGTGAGGTTTTGGCCCAAATTATGGGTGGTGCGAATATGGCAGAATTGGCGCCGAAATTGTCTACAGACCAGGGTTCAGCTGCCAAAGGTGGTGATTTGGGATGGGCCGCTGCCAGTGGTTATGTGCCTCCGTTCGCCGCATTTTGTAAATCTGCCACCAAAGGACAGGTGGGGTTGGTGAAAACGCAATTTGGATTCCATATCATTAAAATGGTGGATGATCCACAAAGCAAGAAAATCAAATACACGCAAAACTTGATTGAATTGGCTGCAAGTCCTGGCACGGTGAGTGTTGTGGATGAAAAGAGCCGAGCATTTAGAAATAAAGTAACTGCCGACGCTGGATCTTTCGAAAAAGCGGTTGAGTCAATGGCTTTGGTTCCTCGTGTAATGAAAGATTTGAAAACTGATATGCAGGGAATCCCCGGTATCAATGCTCCTGAAAACGTCAAAACTATCATGTATTGGTTGTTCGATAAAGAGCGTGCAAAAGGTGATGTGTCTGATGTGTTCCAATTCGCTGGCGCACACGTTGTTTTCAATGTAGAAGCAGTGAAGCATGTTGGTTATGCGAAGGTGGATGATGTTCGTTCTGAGATTGAGCCTTTGGTTCGTGAAGAATTGAAAGGTAAGTTAATTGCTGAGAAGTTGACCAAGATGGCTGAGAAAGCCAAATCTCCCCGTGAATTGGCGAGTATGGCAGGCGCAACATTGATTCCTTTGGAATCTTTGAAAATGGGTCAGAATTTCTTGCCACAGTTGGCCGCTGAAATGCGCATTTTGGGTGCCGCGTTTGGTGTTGAGTTGAAGAAGTTCTCTACTCCGGTAATTGGTAAGAACAATACAGCGATGGTTTGGATCGACAAGCGTGACGATATCAAAGTGCCCAAATCTGCGGGTGATGCACCAGATCCATTTGAATTCTACAACCGTCCTCAATACATCATGAATACTTTACAAGAGGTATTAACCAAAAAGGCTCAGGTTCAAGATTATCGTTACAAATTTGAGTGGTTCTAAATCGTGGTAATTTGAGATATTGATTTTGAGGGCCCCGGCATTCGCCGGGGCCCTCCTTTTTTTATTGAACGGCCTTGGCAATCACCCACTTGATGTTGTATTTTTGTGAATATGTCTGTTATCACCCACGAACAATCGCTTGAAAATTTTCATGAGCAGTTGACTTATGTTCTCGCCAATTACCACAATCACGGTAAAAGTGTAAATAACTACCAAAACATCGTGATCGGTGGTTTGGGTGGAAGTGGCATCGGGGGCAGAATCGCGAGATTGGCTTTCATGCAGCAAATGCCAGTACCCGTAGAAGTGTTCAGTGAATATAGTTTGCCCGCTTACGCCAATGAAAAGACGTTGGTGATTTTGTGCAGCTACAGCGGAAACACTGAAGAAACTTTGTCGATGTTTGATCAAGCCAAATCGCGTGGATGTGAGATGATTTGTGTGGCGGCATCGGGTCAATTAAAGGCCTTGGCTGAAACCCATGCCTTGCCGTATTATAGTGTTGCATTGGGCTATCAGCCTCGTATGACATTGGGTTTTGGTTTGGGAACATTGGTGATGATTTTGGGTGAGTTGATGGGTCAGGATATGACATCAACAGTGAAAGAAGTGGAAGAGATGTTCAAGAGCCCTGCGGCCATCGTTGAGCAGGCAAAGTTGATGTATAACGTATTCAAACCAACCATCGCCAACAAGTTCGTGGTGGTGTGTGATTTGGCTTACGAAGCTGTAGCAATTCGTTTTTGTCAGCAAATCCAAGAAAACGCCAAAGGGGAGGGATTTGTTTCGGTATTACCAGAATCCAATCACAACATGATAGAAAGCTATTATGAGAAGCATGATACAAACTTCATTTTCTTAAACAGCGGAAACAACGCCCGTGTTAACGCCCGATTTGATTTCTTGAAGGGTGTTTTGTCTGATTTGGGCAACGTGATGTACACATATCCAGTGAAAGATGCCAGCTTGAAATCTCAGTTTGAAGTAATCCACGCTACGGATTGGTTGAGCATTTGGGCTTCAGATGATAAGAAAGTAGATAACATGCAGGTGGGCATCATCATGAAGTTGAAGGGGCACTTGGAAAACATTAAGTAACTTTATGAAAATCACTTTCCTCGGCACCGGTACCTCTCAAGGGGTTCCACCCATTGGCTGCAGGAGTGATGTTTGCTTGAGTGAGAATCCTCGCGATAAGCGTTTGAGGGCTTCGATCCATATAGAGTGGAATGGATTGAGCTTGGTGGTGGATTGTGGGCCTGATTTCCGCTATCAAATGATTCGTGCAGGGATTTCGCGTGTGGATGCGCTGTTGTTTACTCATGAGCATCGAGACCATACTGCGGGTTTGGACGATATACGCCCGTTTAACTATTTGCAAGAGGGAGCGCTGCCGGTTTATTTGCATCCCAGGGTTTATCAAGCTTTTCAAGGGCAGTTTGATTACATTTTTCAACCTGTGCCTTATCCGGGCATTCCACAAATTGATTGGCATTTGATCGA
>JAIYBO010000054.1 GCA_027488495.1 Bacteroidota bacterium
GGGAGTCAATTGTTTCAAATCGCAAAGGATGGCTAGAGCATGCATTGTAAAATTCTGATCCCACCAAATAGGTTTGATCGATGATGTTCAATGACTCACAAAGTGAAAGTATTTCCTGGTGCTCCAATTCTGAGTGATCACCCAATTCTAACATGTCTCCCAGAAAGTATAGTTTTTCGCCCTTCAACGTTGAAAAGCTCTCTAAGGCAAAT
This sequence comes from Bacteroidota bacterium, assembly GCA_027488495.1. Classification (GTDB taxonomy): domain Bacteria; phylum Bacteroidota; class Bacteroidia; order NS11-12g; family UBA955; genus UBA955. The sequence goes on from JAIYBO010000054.1 coordinate 213, forward strand.
TTCATGGAGCTTGGGTTGGCATTGTATGCATCCAAAAACACATTTGTTCCGCCCACCATTCTCCATTCACTTCGGTTGTTGGTAGGTTTGTAAGTGCAAGCAGCACTCATCGCTTCCTGAATGTTTAGCCCCATTTGGTGTCCCAAAGCCACACCAAATAGCAAGTTATACGCATTATACCTACCACTCAATTGGGTGGTGAAACGACCTATCAAACGCTGTTTATGAAACAGTTGAAACGTCAATTCCGGCATTTCAGTTTCAATTTGAGCATAAAAATCCGCCTCCATCTTATTGGTACTGATGGTAATTTGATTGCTTATTCGTTTACTCATTGATAGCAACCAAGGATCATCTGCGTTTACTACTGCAATTCCACTGTGATTGATTACACTCAAATACACTTCACTTTCCTCTTTGGCCACTTCTTCGATATTTCCAAAACCCTCCAAATGCTCTTTGCCGATGTTGGTGATTAAACCTATGTTGGGTGACAACAAATCACAAAGAATTTTCATTTCTCCGGGATGATTGGTACCCATTTCAATTATCGCAAATTTGTGATGGGGTCTCAATTGTAAAAGAGTAAGAGGGACTCCAATATGATTGTTCCAATTCCCTGGTGTGGCTAAAACCTCACCCTGTAGTTCTAATACAACCCGAGATACTTCTTTCGTTGTTGTTTTGCCGTTGCTACCACCAACCATGATTTTTTGACATGGCATTTTGAGGGCGTGTATTTTACTCAATTGCTGAAGTGCGATGGTGGTATCCTCAACCCATACAAAGTCCTTATGATCTTTTAATGAAGGGTGATCAACCACAACCATACTTGCGCCCTGCTTTTTGGCTTCTGCGGCGAAAGCATTTCCATCGAACTTTTCACCACGAATACAAAAGAATATCGATCCGGGTTCAATCGTTCTTGAATCTATAGAAATTTGAAAATTTGAAGCAACAAATTGAGAATAAATAGCATCTATCACAGCAAGATTGTCCATAATTCAAACCTAATTGAAATTATTCATTACATCGAAACAAGAAATCCCCAATTCAACAAATGTCTAATTCAAATTGTATATTTACCAATATGCTCAAAAAATCACTACTTACCTTACTGATTTGTGTTGTTGCCATTCCTGTGTTTTCTCAATTCAATTACAGATTGAACACCACTGGTTTTCGGGTAGTGGATGGTGCTTTCGAAGTAGAAAATCCTTTTTGGGGAGGCTTTAACTCGCCACAATTCCAACCATTTGATCTCAATGGTGATAAAAAGTTGGATGTCATCGTTTTTGATCGATACGATTCCAAAGTGATGCCGTTTGTTCGAAAAGAAAACGATGTATTCGTTTACGCACCGGAATATGAATCTTTGCTACCTAAGGGATTGTATTATTATAAAACCGCCGATTTGAACTCGGATGGTGAGATGGATATTTTCACCTTATCAGAAAGTAGTAATCTATTGATTTACATTAACAAAACCACCCCAGGATCCAATCAATTGAAGTTCCAAGATTTGGGGCCATGGTACTATCGCAATCAATTTGATTCTACACAACCCATTCTATACAACCCACTGAGTTTTTCCAAATTCGACATGCCAGAAATTTCTGATATCGATGGAGATGGTGATTTGGATATTTTGTCTTACGACCAAGGCAATTATACCTACAGACTGTTCAAAGACGTGCGCATTGAAAAAGGGTGGAATCGCGACACCTTCGAATTTCAAATCATGGATATTTGTTTTGGGTATTTTAATGAGGGGTTCGACAATTCTATCGCGTTGGGTGAATGCCCATATAAAGACAAGTTGAAACCACGTCACACCGGTGGGGCATCTTGTTTCATGTATGATTCAGATGCCGATGGGGACAAGGAATTGGTCATTTCCAACATTGGATTTCCGAGATTCACATTTTTGCAAAATGGCAAAGCACAACACAAAACCTATTATGATACCATGGTATATGTGGATACCATCTTCCCGAGAAATACCACAGCTGCCAATCAAATCATCTTCCCAGCGGGTTATTATTTAGATATTTCTGGCGATGGTGTACAAGATCTCATCGTTGCGCCAAACAACTTTACAGACGTAAAAGAAACCCAACAAATTTGGTATTACAAGAATACAGGTCAGTTCAATAAACCCACTTTCGATTTGGTTAAAACAAATTTTTTGGCTGAAAAAACACTGGATTTGGGTGCAAGGTCGGCCCCTGTTTTTGTAGATATTGATGCCGACGGTGACCAAGACTTATTGGTGGCCTCAAATGGCGATTATTCCAAAACCTACGGTTTGAAAGATCAAATTGCGCTTTTCAAAAATACAGGTACAACCCAAGCCCCTAAATTTGATTTGGTCGATCGCGATTATTTGAATTTTTCGAAATACAACTTACGTCACTGCATACCCAATGTGGGCGATATGGATGGCGATGGAGATTTCGATTTGGTCGTGGGCACACTCAAGGGTAAGATTACATATTTCGAAAACAAGGCCGGAAAGAATAATCCCGTTTCATGGACATTTATCGATTCAAATTTTATCAATTACAATCCAGATTTGGGAGAAACAAATGCATCGCCATGCCTCTATGATTACAACAAGGATGGTAAAATGGATTTGCTTGTGGGTTATTACAACGGACGAGTTTCATTGTTTGAATGCACCAATACCCAACCGTTCACCTTTGAGTTGAAATCGAAGAATGCTTGGGGTGCTCGTGGTAACGAATGGAGAAAAGATGTTCAACCTCAAGAATGGAAAGCGTTTGGTTATGCATCGCCTAGGATCCATGATGTAAATGGTGACGGGAAAGTAGAATTGATGGTAGGTACTGCCTACGGATATACTAGACTTTACAATATTGACGGACATCCATTTACAGATTCACTGTTCGCAGACACTTCTTGGTTTTATCAGAAGAACTTCGCTGATTCAACGCTTCCAGCTTTGGGATCTAGGATAGTGCCTGCATTTGCAGAGCTTACTGGTGACACGCTCATGGAAGTGGTTTTTGGATTGGGCAGAGGAGGGTTGAATTGGGCTAGTTCGTTGAGTGCGCCAAAACCCATAATCGGTACGAAAAATATTTCTACCTTGAATTTGAAATTATTCCCCAATCCCTGCGATCAAACGGTTCAAATCCTCAGAGGAAATGGGGCTGTTGGAGAACTGAATATCAAAATGTATAACATACATCAACAGGAAATATACAGTACCCATTTATCGCCCAATGAGGCTGGGGTAGGTATTCCCACTGATCAGTTATCGAATGGTGTTTATTTTGTTAATGTAGACAACGAAAACGGCAAAAATCAACAGATCAAATTGCTTGTAAAGCATTGATTTGAGCATCGCCAATTGTATAACTACTGTTGCAATAAGGTACCCATTCGTCGTTGCGATTTGAAGCAACTATCAAATTGCGATTCAGCAGAAATTCTTGAATCAAGGTTCTGTATACCTCATTGCCTGCGGCATCTAGGTTTGTCAAAGGCTCATCCAAGATAATCAATGGTTGAGTGCCCAATAATGCGGAACACAATTTTACCCTTTGTTTCATGCCCGATGAAAAGGTTAATAAAGTTTTACTGGCCGTGTTTTTGGGAAATCCACACAAATCCATCATTGTATTCAAATCAATTTGCGATTGAAATCCCCGTATTTTTTGATGAAATATGAACCACTCCTGCAATGTGAATTCTTCAGGGAGTTCCATTCCCGGCGATGCCAATGCCACTTGAGTGTGCCAATGCTTTGTTTCGATAGTCTTTTTATTATCGGTAATCCATTGCACCGAACCTTCAGTAGGGTCTGTCTGTCCCGCAAGCATCAACGTAAATGTGGATTTTCCTGCTCCATTTGATCCCAATATGGCCAAACGAAGAGGGTTGATATGATTCTCTTCAGTTCCGAGCTCGATGTTGAAACTGAGCCCTCTAAACAACCATGTACGATGGTAGTTTTTTCCACAGTTATGCAACGAAATAAACATCGTTATTTGGCGATATAGCCTTTCATAATACCACGATCCGATTCTTTGATGAACTGAAGGATTTCGTCACGTTCGGTGGTAGGAGAGAATTCGGTTTCGATGATTTTTATGGCCTTGGCTGTGTTGTAACCTTTTACAAATAGGGTGCGGTAGATATCTTGTATTTCACCAATTTTTTCAGTGGTAAAATCTCGTCTGCGAAGCCCTACACTGTTCACTCCTTCATAGCTCAATGGCTCGCGGGCAGCTTTTGTGTATGGCGGCACATCTTTTCTCACAAGAGAACCACCACTGATCATGGCGTGACGACCAACCTTAACAAACTGATGTACCAAAGCGGCACCGCCAAGTATTGCCCATTCTCCTACAGAGACGTGACCTGCAATTTGAACGCTATTGGCCAATATACAATGATCTTCAATCACCACATCGTGCGCCAAGTGTACATAAGCCATGAGTAACACATTATTACCAACGCGGGTTTCACCAGAAGCTTTGGTTCCTTTGTTGATGGTCACATATTCCCGAATTGTGGTGTTATTGCCAATAACTGTCAGTGTTTCTTCACCGTCAAACTTCAAATCTTGAGGAATCGCACCAATGGATGCACCTGGGAAAATCCTACAACTTTTTCCAATTCTTGTGCCTTTGAAAATGGTAGCACCTGACATAACATGGGTGCCTTCTCCAATTTCAACATCGGCATGAATTGTAACAAATGGATCAATGATTACGTGATCAGAGATTTTTGCTGATGGGTGCACATAGGCAAGTGGTTGAATCATTGATTTGTTAATTAAAGATTACGAATTAAGCGATTTTTACGATTTGCGCCATCATTTCTGATTCACAAACCAATTTTTCTCCAACCCACGCTCTACCTCTCATGATACAAAGACCCCTTCGTACAGGCTCCATTAACTCCAATTTCATGATCATGGTATCACCCGGAACCACCTTGTCTTTAAACTTGGTGTTATCGATTTTGAGAAAATAGGTGCCGTAATTTTCTGGATCCTCCACAGTGCTCAAAACCAAAATTCCGCCGCACTGTGCCATCGCTTCGAGCTGTAATACACCGGGCATGATGGGATCCCCCGGGAAATGACCCGCAAAGAAGGGTTGGTCAAAGGTGATGTTTTTTATTCCAACAACCGATGTTTCTGTTTTTGCAATGATCTTATCAACCAATAAAAATGGATGCGCGTGTGGCAACATTTTCATGATGTCTTTGGTGGCATACAACGGTTTTTCATTTGGGTTGTAGTAAGGAACGCCATCTTGCTTTCTGCGAAGTTCTTTTTTCATCACCTGTTTGATCTTTTTTGCAAAAGCTACATTGCTCGCATGTCCTGGTCTGGCAGCCATGATTTGTCCCTTGATAGGCATACCTACCAATGCCAAATCGCCAATCATATCTAACAACTTATGTCGAGCGGGCTCATTTTGAAAACGCAAGTCCAAATTATTCAAGATACCGTGTTGGGTGACTTCTACTTTGGGTTTATTGAAAACCTCAGCCAAACGGTCCAACTCGTTTTGTTCAACATCTCTATCTACAACTACAATGGCATTGTTTAAATCCCCGCCCTTAATAAGGTTGTGGTTGAGCAGATATTCTAGTTCGTGCAAAAAGCAAAAAGTTCTACATGGACTGATTTCTTGTTTGAATTCAGACATGTTAGTTATTGCGGCATGCTGACTGCCTAAAACAGGGGAGTTGTAATCCACCATCACGGTAAGCCTGTAATCGTTCACTGGCATCGCGATGATTTCAACTTTGTTTTCTTCGTCGGTAAAACTGATGTTGTATGGGATTTCAAAATACTCCCTATCGGCATCCAGTTCTATGATTTCATGCGATTCAATGGCTTCAACAAACGGACGGCTACTTCCATCCATGATGGGCATCTCAGGACCGTCGATATCAATCAATACATTGTCTACTTCCATTCCCACCAACGCTGCCAAAACATGCTCAACAGTTGAAACAGATGCGCCATTTTTTGTAAGTGTTGTACCTCTGGATGTATCCGTAACTAGGTCGCAGTCTGCTTCAATGATTGGACTGCCTTCAAGGTCTGTTCTACGAAATTTATAGCCATGATTTTCGGGAGCAGGATTCAAAGTCAAATTTACATTTGCACCTGTATGCAATCCCACACCAGAGATACTAATGGGTGATTTCAGAGTTGTTTGTTTAGGATTCAATTGATTCATTATTACTTGGATGATTTGATATTTTCTATTTCAGATTGAAGGTCTTCGATGGCTTTCAATAATTCAGGGATTTTTCGCGTTGCAGCTACTGATTTCAAATAGGTCCTCACATCGGTTGCTGGAGTGCCTGTCAATTTTTGATGTGATTCGGTAATATTTCCAGTGATACCACCTTGGCCTCCAACACTTGTATGTGGAGCGATGGTTAAATGCCCTGCCACACCCACCTGACCACCAAATTGAGAATATCCACCCACCTTCGTACTGCCGGCAATTCCGGTTTGTGCAGCCAAAACAGTATGTTCACCAACCTCTACATTGTGCGCAATTTGCACCAAATTGTCCAATTTGGTACCGGTTTTAATTACGGTACTTCCCATCGTGGCTCTATCAATACTACAATTGCTTCCTATTTCAACCCAGTCTTCTATAACAACATTGCCAATTTGTGGGATTTTAATATATTTTCCATTCACTGGAGCAAATCCAAAACCATCGCCGCCAATAACAGAACCTGCTTGCACAATGCAATGATCACCCAAAATACAATCTGAGTAAATCACCACGTTGGGATAAATGATGCAATGTTTTCCAATTTTAACATTTCTACCCAAATAAACCCCTGGATAAACAATACTGTGATCTCCCAAAACAGCACCTTCCTCAATATACGCGGTTGCCGCAACATGCACCGAATCGCCCAAATCTACGCTGGGGTGAATGTGATTGGATTCAATACCTGTTCTGTGCAAATTGGGACTGAAGTGATTCGTTAATATCGTACAGAAGGCAAAATAGGGATTGGGGTGTTCAATCAATAATGTAGAAACGGGTTTTTGAACCTTGAATCCCATTGGTACGATCACCGCACCACATTGTGTTTCATATAAAGATTGCTCGTATTTAGGATTGGAAAAAAAACCCAAGGAATTGCCGTTTCCTTCCTCCAATTTTGATGCCGATGTAATCACTACATCGTTGAGTTGGGTATCGACTATACCTCCAATTTCTTTCGCTATTGCAAATGCAGTTAATACCATTTGAAGTTGCAAAATAACACCAAAGCAACAAAAGACCGATGAATTGGGCACAGAAACCCACAAATCGTGGATGAAAAACACACATTCTTACGGCAATTGAAATTTTCTTTCTATTTTGGCCGATAGATTAATAAGAACAAACATGAATGTAAATGAAGAACAAATGTCAAGCAAGTCGCACCCCAAAGGGTTGTACGTATTGTTTGTGACCGAAATGTGGGAGCGTTTTAGCTATTACGGCATGCGCGCCCTGTTTGTATTGTTTATGACCAAAGCCTTGCTTTTTGATAAGGCGCTGGGGTCTGAAATTTACGGTAGTTATACCGGATTGGTTTATTTAACCCCATTGTTGGGTGGTTACATGGCCGATCGCTACTGGGGAAATCGCAAATCCATCATCATTGGTGGTGTGTTAATGGCGATTGGACAGTTATTCATGTTTTTTGCCGGCACATATTATCAAGAAGTAAACATCGCAGCACCTTTGATGTTTACTGGTTTGGGCTTTCTGATCATCGGCAACGGTTTCTTCAAACCCAATATCTCTACGATGGTTGGTCAGTTGTATCCAGCGGGCGACAAGCGTGTAGATTCAGCTTTTACGATATTCTATATGGGCATCAACTTGGGTGCTTTCATCGCGCCTTTGTTGTGTGGTTATTTGGGCGATACCGGCAATGCAGCAGATTTCCGTTGGGGATTCATGGCCGCATGTTTGGGTATGTGCGTGAGTTTGATTTTGTTTATTACCCTCAAAAACAAATACATCGTAACACCTGAAGGTGAGCAAATTGGTGAAAAACCAAACTCGGCCAGAGAGGTGAAAACTGACGCCCCCGCGGCACCAGTGAACTACACGGCCATGGGCATTTGGGCAGGGGTGTTTGGCGTATTGTTGTACCTCTTCCGTTTCCAAGCCGATATGGATTGGATTGGTTCTTTCATTTTCTCGCTAACCATTGCGGCACCTGGTTACATCATCACTGACCCAACCTTGGATAAGATTGAGCGTCAAAGAATTTGGGTGATATACATCGCTGCATTCTTTGTGATTTTCTTCTGGGCTGCTTTTGAACAGGCAGGCGCTTCATTGACCTATTTCGCTGAAGAGCAAACCAATCGTGAGATTTTTGGAACTACAATTCCTACCTCATATTTCCAGAGTATCAATGCTGTTGCCATTGTCATCTTTGCGCCGTTGTTTGTTTGGTTATGGGGATGGTTGGGCAAGAGAAACATGGAGCCCGCATCACCCTTCAAGCAGGCGATGGGCTTGTTCTTGTTGGCGATGGGTTATCTAGTAATTGCTTTTGGCGTGAAGGGCATCGACCCAAGTACCAAATTGAGCATGGCATGGTTGGTATCATTGTATACCATCCACACCTTTGGTGAGTTGTGTTTGTCGCCAATTGGTTTGTCTATGGTGAACAAATTGGCTCCAGTGAAATTGGCTTCGTTGTTGATGGGTGTGTGGTTCTTGTCTACCGCGGCTGCAAACAAATTTGCTGGTACATTGAGTGCTTATTATCCAGAAGAAGTAAAAATGGAGAAGCGTTACTCTTCAAAAGCTGATGCTTCTGTGATGGCAAACTTCAATGCAAACATGCTTGATACCAATGTATGGAAAGCAGATCCAAAAGGAACATATACTTTGGCTACCGCTACAGTAAAAACAGTAAAAGCTGCTGATACCAAAACGGATTCAGTGGTGGCTATTACCACTAATACGGTTCCCACTTCGGACAACTCTAAACACGAATGCAATGACTCTTGCATGAACAGTGGTACTTGTCCAAAGCACAATAAGGCATTTGTTGCCTCAGTAACCAAGAACATCTCGGTATTCCATTTGAAAGTGATTAAATCAAACAACAAATACTTCGATCGTGCCTTGTTGTTGAACGATACTACTTTGATTACCCATGACTCTGTAGACGTGGTAACCAATGTAGATGGAGTAAAAAAGGCCACCAAAGAAGAACGTTTGCAGACTTGGAATTTGAAGCCAGAAAAGCCCACCTTCTTCGTGAAAATTGAAAATTTGTACGACTTCTTTATGTTGTTCGTAATCATGGCGGGTGCCGCATCAATTGTTCTATTCTTCTTGAGTTCTAGACTTTTGAAGATGATGAATGGTGTGAGATAATCTAACACGGAATTAACAAAAAAGGGGGCAATAGCCCCCTTTTTTGTTAATTCAAACTTTCAAAAATGATTACAAATCAAATCACTTTCAATCTAACCCTAATTTCCAAGCGACTTCAACAAATCACCCACTACAAAAGTGCTTCCACCAACGTATATCATATCAATGGGTTTTGCACCATTTAATGCTGCTTTGTAGGCCGATAAAACATCGTTGTAACTTTCACCAAACAAACCCCAAACTTCGGCTTCCTGGCTGAGCAAATTCGCGTCATAACCCCGAACAACATCCGGTTTGCAAAAATAGTATTGAGCATCCTTCGGCAACAAACCCAAAATCTTCCCACGGTCTTTGTCGCTCACCATTCCCCAAATCACATGCATTCTCGGCATTTCTGGAACCACATCAATATGGGTGCGATATTCATCAAACAGTTCCTGTTGTTTTCTGCGCAATAAATTCACAAATTGTGTCATTGTAAACTTCACCCCTGGCTCATTGTGGGCTGTATCTGCCACCGCGAATGGATTGTCTTGCAAGATTTCCCATCTACCTCTCAAACCCGTTAACTGAGTCACATTTCCAAGTCCATCGAGTATCACTGATCTTTTTAGGGGAAACCATAAATCTTTCAATGCCTCAATGGCGCACGTGAAGGTTTGTATGTTTTCTTTTTGATAATCACCTTTTAAAGACAACGATCTTTCAAATCCTTGATCTACCGCCAAATCATGGTAGATTTTCGCCGAATTATCAATTGCGATATTCTTGAGTACTCTCAAAGGTTCTTCTTCCATTGGGCCAATCGCAACAGGTATCTTAGATTTAATGATTCCACCTTTTTCACTGGCAATGGCCGTTAGCGTATTCCCCAACATGTCCATGTGATCCCAGCCAATGTTTGTGATCACAGATAGGATAGGGGTAATCACATTGGTACTATCTAGTCTGCCACCCAAACCAACCTCAATGACACCAATATCGATTTGCTCTTTATGAAAATGATAGAATGCCAAGGCCACCGTGATTTCAAAAAACGATGGTTGCAAATCCATGATTTTATCATAAATGAGATTAATAAATTCAATGACAGTGGATTCTGAAATGCAAATTCCGTTGATCCGAATTCGTTCTCTGAAGTCAATTAAATGGGGCGATGTGTATAACCCCGTTTTATATCCATGCGCCGTCAACGTTGCTGCCAACATAGAACTCACCGAACCCTTTCCATTGGTTCCCGCAACATGGATCCATTTTTGATTCAAATGGGGGTTTCCAATGGCATTTAACAATGCCAAGGTATTCGTTAAATCCTTTTTAAATGCGTCTTTACCAATGTTCTGGAACATCGGCAATTGCTGAAACATGAATTTCAGTGTTTCACTATACGAGGTAAACCCCGACATCTTGTTAATAGGTCTTTTTAACGTCCAAAGTTACCAAAGCACTTTCACCACAACCTTCGCCGTTCTTTTCAAATTGAGAACGCTTGAGGAATTTGTTAAAAGTAGAAATCATGTCCTCATCCGATCCATTCCAAGTAGTCCCACTCACATTCCATTCTACCACTCTGTAGGTTCCGTTGCATTCCACCCGAACACGAGCAATGATTTTTCCGTAAGCATCTGTAGCTGGATTATCAAAATCAGATGACATACTATATTTTGTGAATTTCGCACTGAAATTTGCTCCACCCTTATTTCCTGTCACACGGTCACCATAATTGCCTGTTACGCCGCCGTTGTTGCCTCCTTTGCCAGATCCAGTACTTCCGATGCCGTTTCTTACTCCATTGGGGTCACCTTCGCCACCTTTTCCACCGCGCTTGCCAATTTTTGAGAAATCAACTTTTATCTTGGGATTGTCTGAAGCAGGGCGATCAGAACTAGGAGGGTCGATAGGTGGAAGAGAAGGAGATTGGCTTTGTGCCTCGCTCGTTACCACGGGACCTACGCCACCGCTTTGGGGTTGGTTGTTCGACGGACCTTGAGACGGATCGCCACCAAGTTTTGGTGCCGTGGGAGATGGACCACCATCGGTAGGTCTTCCGGCACTCGTTTCTTCCACCATACCGAAATCCAAAATCAAAGCACCTTTTTTGTTTTCAAACGGAGGGTTTGGAATAGAAATGTGTACAAACCACAAAATACATAGGATGATTGCAGACGCTACCAAACTAATTAGCCACGATACGATCTTTTGGTTCGTGGTGGTACTCAGGTTTTCTTCAATTTGATAATGCGCCATGAGATTATTTCCAATCTAACGCCACATCAGATACAGATAATGTACCGGTGGGCATATTTTTTATCGATTCGGCAAATTTGGAAGCTGATTTCTCGTCTTCAAACCGACCCAATATCACTTTTGTCAAACTACTTTTCTTTACAGAAACAACACACGCATCGATACCCAATTTTTGCCACAATAAACATTCTCTTTTGGCCAACTCATTGGTGATATAGGCGCCGCCAGAAACAATGAATTTCCCAGGTTGTGCATGCAATGCTGCATATTGAGAATCAATACCAGTAGTACCAAGTCCAAAATTCAAAATGTGTTCAATTGGCTGTGCTTCTTCCTGATTGATTGGTTCTTTCACCACACTTACTTCAATTGGTTTGGGTTTTGTGACGATTTGTTTTTGATTCACTTGTGAATCTTGAGGTAATAACGAAGCCAAATCGTTACCTGATGAAACTGACCATATTTGAGCAATTGTCATCAGAACGCCCGCACCAATACTGATAATAGCAAAAGATGCTGCAGCTCTCCAAAGCAGGGGTTGACTCCGTTTGGCGATGGTGAAATCACTGTTATTTTGTGATTCGTCTACCGACGTTACCAAATTGGTAGTATCCAATGTTGGGCTTTCGATGGTAGCAACCATTTCTTGCGTGTCTTCCTGGGGACGTGGAGATGAAACCAATGGTTGAACCGATGCTACATTCTCAGGTTTTTGAATGTTATTTTGCGTTGATTTCCATTCCCACGAAATGATGGGCAAGCCAAATGACTCCTTACTTAAATTCAAATTGGCATCGGCCAAAAAGAACAATTCACCTTTGGGGTTGATGTGGAAATTCCCCAATTCACCAAAAGGTACAGATGATTTATTGGCCAATATGGCATTGATTTGAAATCGGAAATCCGCCAACAACTCTCCGGCTTGTTTGAAATTGAAACCTAGAGTCTCTCGGAGTTCATTGGCCACGAATCCATCGTCTTCGGTGATGTCGGTATTAAAAAAAATGGAGTGTGATGATGGCTTTAACTGTCCCGAAAAGGGATTCGCCATGCCATAGTTTTTTCGTAGTATGAACGCGCCAAACCCAGGAATTACAGCACACTCGTGTTTGTAAAGTACACGTGTCACTGCCAATTCAATGTGTTTTGCATTCATATTACAATATTACATCTTTTTTAAGATTCTTCACTTACATCAAAGAAATAGCCAAACCACCCATCAATGTTAGGCCATAGTTGCGGTAGCCGTACCATTGTTGGTATTGATTGTTGAGCAAATTACTACCCTGAAACCACAATCGACCTTTGCCGTTAATGCGATAATCAATTCTCGCATGTAGATCCATAAAGCCAGGTATTTCTTTGGACTGCTCTTTTCCGTTCACGATGATTTGGTTGTATCGCTTAGATACGCCGTCAAATCCAGCAACCAATTCGATGTTTTTTCCCAAGTTGTATTTTGCCGTGGCACCATAAACCAAACCTGGCAGGTGCCAAGCATAAGAGTTTCCGTCAACGGTGTAGTTTGTTACTTTTGCATGAGCTGTTACATTCAACTGTTCACCAATGTGATATTTGATAAACGTTCTAAAATAGACGCTACTGATATTGTCTACATATTTGTAATTCAAACTACCCAAACTGTCGTTGTTGGAAACAACCAAGCCAAAATCAGAGCTGTTATTGCCACCCATATCCAAAGCAAATTCAGCGTTTTGAGTGATTTTTCCTTTGATACCTACGTAAATATTTACCGCCTCGTATGGGTTTTTTACAGAAATGGAATCGCTAAAAAATGGCATTGTGGCATTCATTCTGCGGAAGCTATTTTTCTTCAAACCTCCATCCAAACCGCCGTAAACATTCAAATTTAAACCGGTGAGTGTTTTTTCGAATTGAACAAACGGGTTGATTATGAAGTTGTTTACACTTGGCATTGAATCAATGGTAGCAATATTATACGTGGTGATTGCTCCCACTTTGACATTGAGTTGGGTGGGGGCGTGTTTGAATTGAACGTAAGGAAACGCATCAACGAAGAGTTGCTTATTGTGCGACTTTCCTTGATACTTTAAATAATTGGTGTCTTGCACCATATCGATGTAATTCGAACTCAGTTCTAATCCCAATTTAGTGTTTTTTACATTCTGTTTGATGTGTACGAATCCATTCAACTCCTGTTCTTTTTGATTCATATTGCTGTTAAATGATTGCGCGCCGATACCCATCCGGAAACTGGGCTTTTTACCCGTTCCGATAAAATCATAATCCACGCCCAAGCCGAAATGCTGGGTGATTCTACCCAAATTGATGATCGCTGGATTTTCATAAGCACTGTCTTTTCCAAAGAAGTTTACCTTGTCTCTATTGTAAAATAATTTGGTCTCCAATCCACTATTTTGATAGTATTTGGCACCTTGCAATTGAAATCTGTTTGTAGAAAATTCACGGTACTTATTGGCTTCTCCGGGAGGATTCGCACTGAGGTGCAAGCCACTGAAATTGTAACTATAGTTTGCATTGGGTTTGTTGCTGAGATAGATTTCTCCCAATGCATGACCCAGAGTTCCGCCACCCAAGCGCGCATAATTGCTCAAATAAACAGAGTCTGAAACTCGATCTTTCAATTTCTCTGGTTGAACTGGCCTTGTGATTTTGCGGGTATTCCAAGCAAATTCAGGGGTTTCAAATTTTACATTGATCTTTGGATTTTCAGACCGAGGAACGATAGGGTCTAAGAGCAATTTGGAAGCTGGTATTAGCTTGGGTTCAAATTTTGTAGTTACTTGTTTGGATGAATTATCAATTCCCCCTCTGCCTGGTTGGGCCAGCAAATGCGTTGACAAACCAAGGAATAAGCCGATTAGAATTACTCTTTTCATGAATGATACAAATTTGGTTGAATGATATGAACAGTTAGCCACCAAATTTCTGGGTGTCTAATAAATGAAACGGAATCTTGGCGATGGGCTGCTTGATAATTTTTATCGTAAAAAAAGTGAGAATACTTGTTGTGTTTGTTGAATTTTGCTATCTTTGCAGCCCAAATCACGGATTATGTACGCCATTGTTGAAATAGCCGGAAGGCAATACAGGGTAGAAGAGAACAAGCATCTTGTTGTCAATCGCCTACAAGCAGAAGCAGGCTCTACCATTGAGTTTAATAAAGTATTATTGGTAGGCGGCGAGAAAATCAAAGTGGGAGCCCCCACAGTTGCTGGTGCCTCTGTTACTGCTACAGTAAAAGAGCACGGAAAAGGTGACAAAGTATTGGTTTTCAAGAAGAAACGCAGAAAAGGTTACCAAAAAATGAACGGTTTCCGTCATTACCTCACATTGTTAAAAATCGAAAGTATCAAATCTTAAATAGGTATACAAGATGGCACACAAAAAAGGTGCGGGTAGCACTAAAAACGGTAGAGAGTCTCACAGTAAACGCCTTGGAGTAAAAATCTTCGGAGGACAGGCTGTGAAAGCAGGAAATATCATTGTTCGCCAACGTGGAACCAAACACCATGCTGATGTGAACGTGGGTATTGGAAAAGATCACACTCTGTTTGCATTGTCAGATGGTGTTGTTGTTTTCCGCAAGAGCAGAGAGGGAAGAAGTTTTGTTTCTGTTCAAGGACAAGCCTAAATCTTAAATTTATTTATATTTTAAAAGGGGAAGGTAACTTCCCCTTTTTTATTTTTGTATGAAATCCAACATGGCCACAGAAAAAAATCCCTCGCAGTCATTCACATTGATGAATGAATTGGTACTTCCCAATGATACCAATACACTCAATAACTTAATGGGTGGTAGATTGTTGCATTGGATGGATATATGCGCGGCAATCGCTGCACAAAAACATAGCAACAACATTGTTGTAACAGCCGCCGTTGATAGTGTGTCTTTCAAAGAAAGTATCCGCCTGGGCGATGTCGTTACATTAAAAGCATACGTAACTAGAGCATTTAATTCTAGTATGGAGGTGTTTATTGAAGTATTCGCTGAGAATCTCCCACAAGGGGAAAAAGTAAAATCCAATGAAGCCTATTATACTTTTGTGGCATTGGATTCGCGACACAGACCCATACCTGTCCCCACATTGGTGCCTGAAACAGACATCGAAAAGGAAAAGTTTGATGGTGCGCTGCGCAGACGACAAGTGCGTTTGATCCTGGCGGGTAAAATGAAGCCGGGTGATGCCCAAGAATTGAAAAATCTGTTTCTGTAATCGTTTTATTTTATCAAACCGATTTCACGCAATCTCTGAAGCAAGAATTCCATGGCTGTACAATCTTCATATTTTTTGGGATTGTTTTCATTCACACATTGAGGCAAACAGTCTAGCCTAACTTCGGGTCTTGGATGTAAAAAAAACGGTATGCTATACCTCGGGTTGGCCCACTGTTCTCTGGGCGGGTTCACAACTCTATGGGTTGTGCTCTTCAGTTGGTCATTTGTTAATCTTTGCAACATGTCTCCCACGTTCACAACGATGTGATCTTCTACTTCAGTTACGCCAATCCATTCGCCATTTTTGTTCAGTACTTCCAAACCATCAGCACTTGCACCAACCAACAATGTAATCAAATTGATGTCTTCGTGCTCACCTGCGCGGATTGCATCCTGAGGATCAGAGACAATGGGAGGGTAGTGTATGGCTCTTAAAATACTATTTCCGTAGGTGACCTTTTCGTCGAAGTAGTTTTCGTCTAAACCCAAATGTAACGCAATGGCGCGTAGCATTTCGATGCCGGTATACTCCAACGCTTTGTATATATTCTCACCAGCTAGATTGAAACCTGGTAATTCTTGAACAATTTTGTTGGGTGGGTAGGATGGGACATCCGTTGTTGCGCCATCGGTATATTGACCAAAATGCCAAAACTCTTTCAAATCACCTGCATTTCTATCTTTGGCGTGTTCTTTGCCAAATCCAGTATATCCGCGTTGGCCGCCACCGGCAGTATCATCATAACGAAGCTTGGTTTCAGTGGGTAATTCAAAGAAGTTCTTTACCTCCTCGTACAAATCACTCAGAATATTTTGTGGAATCCCATGATTTCTAATCGCTACAAAACCAATTTGCTCGTAGGCGTACCCCAAATCGGCAACAAATTGTATTTTCTCCTGTTCAGAGCCCTGAGTAAAATGCGATAAATCTAATTTGGGAATGGTTTGCATCGTGCGAAATTAATCAATCTCGCTGAAAGTTATTCTATCAAATAGAATGATACAACTTGGAATCGCTCTCTTCTAAAATGATCGCCAAGGTAGTATTCATGGGAGAGATCATTAACTGATCCAAATCAGAAGTGGCTTCATATAATTCATTCAAATACACCGACCATTCTGGGTACTCAGCAATATTAGACTGAATAAATGCTGTGGTTTCAGCATCAGCCTCGCCGTAATAATATAGCAATAAATCTGAGTGTGATAGTGGTTTTGTCATATTGTTTGAATTAACAACAAACATATAACGCACCCTAAATCAGTTTATTTTATTCGAACTACACTTTTTTGCATCTTTTTTCTCAAATTGAGAATTGCGTAGTGCATTCTACCGATACAAGTATTGATGTTTGTGTCTGTTAATGCGGCGATTTCCTTGAAACTCAAATCTGCGTACTGCCTCAAAATCAATACCTCACGTTGGTCTTCGGGCAATTCCCAAATCCAATGTTTTAGTATTTCAATTTCATCTTTTGCAACGCGCTGATCTTCTTGACTGCTTACGCTAATTCCCATCGCGTCAAAAACATCACGACCTTCAGTGTCAACCACAACAGGCATTCTTTTTCTCGAACGAATAGAATCGATACTCATGTTTCTAGCGATTCTTAACGCCCATGGAAGAAACTTGTCTTCATGGTTGTATTTGCCATTTTGTATGCTGTGAATCACCTTGATGAAGGTTTCCTGGAAAATATCTTCCGCCAAGTAACGATCTCCAACAAGCAAGTAAATACTAGAAAGAATTCTAGTCCTATGTCGCTTTAATAAAGTTTCGAATGCTGCGTTGTTCCCGTCTAGGTAACGCTTAATCAGCACGCCGTCTGTGATCAATGGTGTAGTCATAATACCCTCCTTGCAGGTTAAAATGTGGTTTTAATAAAGCAAGATTTTAGTTGAGTATTTTTTGACTTATAGGCGTTTGTTTATGTATTTCAACCGTAAATGAATACAATAAACTTGGTAAATGCAAATTTTTACCTAACAAACGACATAAAAAATTATTTTTTTATGCCATTTAAGAAATCTCTTGTTGCCATTTTGGGTTTTCCAGGTAATTGGAGTTCTAAAATTTCATAGGTACCATCCATCAAATCGACCCATAGTTTTTTGTCGTGAATAAACACTTTTTCTTCGGAAGTGATTTTTACATCATGCTTAGCTCCGCGATAGATTTTCATATCGCCAAATGCTGTTTCAAGCCAAGCGCAAGGCATGGGCGACAGTCCCCTCACTTTGTTATGGAAACTTTGTAGATCCATACCCAAGTCCAATTTGCAAAAAGCCCGATTCAATTTCGGTGCAATTTTCAATGTAGAATCAAAAACCTGAGGCGTTGAATGCTGTTTATTATTTTCAATCATCTCCAACGTATGAACCATGAGATTGGCACCCACCACCATCATTCTATCATGCAGTTCCCCCACAGTTTCGTCTTCTCCAATCATCAAGGTATCGCTTGAAATGATATCGCCTGTGTCAATTTCATGTTTCAAAAAAAATGTGGTTACTCCTGTTTTGGTTTCTCCATTGATTACAGCGTGATGGATAGGAGCCGCTCCCCGGTATTGTGGAAGTAATGATCCATGCAAATTGATTGTACCAAGTCGCGGAAGGCTCCAAATGCGCTCAGGCAACATCCTAAATGCAATCACAACACCCAAATCGATGCGTAAATCACACATTGATTGATAGAATCCATCAGACTTTAAATTATTGGGTTGGAATACGGGCAAACCCAACGATAAAGCTACTGTTTTTACTGAGCTTTCCTGAATCTTCTGTCCTCTACCCGCAGGTTTGTCTACTGCAGTAACAACACCCACCACATCAAACCCATTTTCAACCATTGCGATCAACGAAGTTGCAGCAAAATCGGGTGTTCCAAAGAATAAAATGCGCAGTTTTTTGTTACTCATTGGTGCAAAGGTACAAAGTCCAAAGCCATCAATTCACAACAACTTATTGTCCATTCGTCGAACTAAATGTAAAATCATCAACAAAATCACCGATTTTTGTTTTAAATCAATTCTTTTGAATTTCAGTTTCAAACCAATCATCGAATCAAATTTTGCCTTGAAAAAGGCATTGAAGTTGATTTACGTGAATTTGATTGTGTTTTTTTTGCTCGCCTCATTAGAGGCTAAGCCAAAATCTATAGAAGAAGATCCAGTTTTTTTTATCAATAATGGACAATGGTCCAATGAAGTATTGGCAAAGGCTCAGCTCAACATAGGTGATTTCTGGATTACCCGAAAAGGTTTTGTTTTTAACTTTTTAGATACGTTGGCATCTGAACTTCTGCATGAGCGAACAATACAAAACCTTAAAATTAACACTCAAGCGGTATTCATTGATTTTGTGAATTGCAGTCCCAATATGTTGGTTCGGGGAAATGGAAATCAATCTCAAGAGTACTACAATTTCTATCGAGGAAGCCAAAAGAAGCCAGTAACTGGAGTAAAGAAATTTTCAAGGATTACTGTGCAAAATGTGTGGCTGGGAATTGATTTGGAAGTGACATCGTACAATGGTACAATCAAATACAATTGGATTGTTGCGCCCAATGCGGATATCCAGCGATTGCAATGGAAGTACCGCGGACATTCGAGTATACAACTTTTACCCAATCAGAAATGTGGTATCAAAACACAGTGGTTTGAATGGATTGAGTCCATCCCGTATGTTTATTGGGCCAATGCCGATGGATCACAAGCAACAAATTCAATCGCGCCAGAGGTAAACTATCAAGTTGATTTGAATCAAATTGAACGCAGTAATGACGATGGTTTAGACCTATCCATGGGCTTTCGCATTTCCAATTTACCTAGCAACCGAACCAAAACGTTGGTGATTGATCCTATTTTGGTTTTTAGCACCTATACGGGTTCTAGGGCAGATAATTTTGGTTGTACAGGCACCTATGACGAGCAAGGGAACGGCTATGCGGGCGGAACCGTATTCGACATTGGATTGCCGGTGACGCCTGGTGCAGCTCAAACGGATTTTGGCGATGGGGTAGACGAAGATCTTGGCTATGGTGGTTCGCGAGATGCAGCGATATTAAAATTTAATAAAACGGGTAATCAGTTGATATACTGCACATATTTGGGTGGTTCAAACAATGATCAACCGCATTCCATGGTTACAGATTCTTTGGAGAATTTGTACGTGATGGGATCTACAAGAAGTTTTAATTTCCCCGTTTCATCCAATGCCTACGATAAATCCATCAATGGGGATTACGATTTTTTTATCACAAAATTCAATGCCACCGGTAGCACCATGCGAGGTACTTTTTTTGGGGGCAGCGGATTGGATGCTGTAGGTGCCGATCGCAGTGTAACCCCTGTAGATGATTTTCCACTTATTTATAATTACGCGGATGAATTTCGAGGTGAGATCATCACGGATCAAAAGAATGTATACATTTCCGGCATTACATATAGTTTGAACTTCCCCAAATCAGGCAATATTCCTTTTGCAGGCAAATCTGATGGCGTAGTTTTTAGCCTGAATAAAGATTTAACTACATTAAATTGGTCGCAAGAGTTTGGCGGAACAGGCTATGATGCGTTTTATGGGTTGGCCTTGGGCAAAGCTTCAGATTTATACGTGAGTGGTGGATCATCCAGCTCCGATTTGAAAACTACATTGGGAAGTAACTGGATCAACGGTTACAACGGGGGCATTGCTGATGCGATTTTGTTGCGATTGGATGTGTCGAGTGGCAATCTACTTCAAGGCAGATACCATGGCACCAATTTGTATGAACAAGCCCATTTTGTTCAAACGGGGCAATCGGGAAAACCCTATATCTACGGACAAACCGAGGCAAATATGCCCAATGTCAATGCAAGGTTTTATCAAGCTGGGGGTGGTCAGTTTATTACAACTTATTCAACGAACCTTGCAAACATCGATATGCAAACTACGTTCGGATACAATGGCAACAACACCATTATGCCCAACATCAGCCCAAGTGCATTTTTGGTGGATCGATGCGAGAGGATTTTTGTTTCGGGCTGGGGTGGCGCTACAAATTCGGCGTTGTACGATGTGAACACAGGAGCAGCAAAGACACATCGAAACAAGGGAAGAACAACTGGTTTGCAAACCACTGCAGACGCTGCGCAAAAAGTTACAGATGGCAGTGATTTTTATATCGCGGTATTTTCTAAGAATTTTTATTCGTTGGCATATGCCACCTTTTTTGGGGGGATCTCAACCCCAGGAAAACCCGCCGAAGAACATGTAGATGGCGGTACATCCAGATTTGATGCAAAAGGAATCATTTATCAATCGGTGTGTGCTGGTTGCCGACGGAATGGACTTTTCCCCGTAACACCCACTGCATATAGTCGGACAATGAACAGCGACAATTGCAACAATGCCTTGTTTAAAATTGATTTCGAAAACTTGAATCTCAAACCACGTTTGAAAGACACTTTCGTTCAAGTCATCGCCACTCAACCCATTTTATTTCAATTGAATGGGTTAGACCCGGATCCGTTCGATACGATGTATTTTGTCACCAAGTGGCTGAAAAAAGGCGGTATGTCGGGAATTGATACTGCAAAAATCACAGTGATACCTGGCATTGGTAAAGCTTCATTGATTGTGAATTGGCCAACCCAATGTAGCAGTTATTCAAAGGATACCGCTGAATTGTTCGTATATGTCATGGATCGTGGTTGCCCGAAAGCGGATACAACCTTTGCAAGAATCAAAATTTTGGTAACTGAGCCGCCCAAAGTGGTTCCGCCTGAGGCGATATGTGTGAGTTTTGATCGTCAAACATCCAAGATGTCCATTGCTTGGGATAATATCCCTGTACCCATGGGCTACTTCAAGTACTTTTTATTGCGGAGAACCAATCCTGACGGTACCTTTAGCATACTTGATACCATTAGATCTAATAATGCCAGTAGTTATATTGATGCCAATGTTAACAATCCCAGACAAAACAATTACTGCTATGAGTTGATCGGTGTGAATATTTGTGACGTTCGGGTATTTGCGAAAAATATATTCTGTACAGTAAAAGAGTTGAATACGCCCATCGCAGGGGTGCCACTTTACACCACAACCATCGTGGATGATCGATATGCCGAGGTGAGATGGGCAACTAGCCAAGAGCCTGATTTTAAGGAATACGAACTATATAGAATCCCAAGAGGGGGCAAATTCGGTAGTTCCCCGTTGGCCGTTTTAACAGATACCTTTTATCGTGACTCCAGTTTTAACGTCGATAACATTTCTTATTGTTACCAAATCATGGTCGTTGATCAATGTGGACATGTGAGCACAGGTTCAAATGAAGGTTGTAATGTGGTGATTGGTGGATCTTCAACGGAGGCACCTTACTATTATTTCGATTTGAATTGGCAGGATTATCAGGGATGGAGCGATGGCGTGAAAGATTGGAAGTTGGAGCGGAAAGACGATGATCATCCATTCATTACGATATCTCCATCATTGCTTTTGAGGGACTACAGAGACAATCAATTGGATTATGACTATGGCGGTTACATGTATAGGGTAACCGCTAAACGCAACGCCATCAAAGTCCCAGAACAATCGTACAGTGAAAGCAATTGGATATACTTGATTCAACCGCCTGAAGTATGGGTTCCCAGTGGTATCACAAGAAATGGCGATGGCAGGAATGAAGTTTGGGGTACTTTTCCGCTGTTTGTGAAAGAATACGACATGAAAGTATTTAACAGGTACGGAGAAAAAATATGGGAGAGTGCCAACAAGAAATTCCAATGGGATTGTATTTATCAAAACCAAGACATTCCAGACGGTGTATATGCCTGGTATTTGGAATTTAAGGGTTGGGACAAGAAAACTTACCGCAAAACAGGTACGGTAACGGTGTTACATTAACTAGTGCGTTCTGACTTGCAGGAATTCTAGAATTTCTCTCAAGCCATTCACTGAAACGCCCATTTCTTCCAAATCTTTGAGAATTGAGAGCCCTTGGTCGTTATAGTCATTGGCAACATTCAGTAACATTTGGTCTAGCCCCATGGCTCTCCATTGGTTTTGAACAAATGACACCCTTTCTTCAGCCGAATACTGTGAAAACCATGATGTTGTCTCACTACTTAATTCGCAGGATTTGATATACAACCAAGTCTTTTTTCCTTCCATGATGTCGCCGCCCGACACTTTTCCGATGCTTTCAGAGCTGCCAAATGCATCTAGGTAATCGTCCATCATTTGAAAGCTCATGCCAATGGCAATGGCGAAATCATACATTTTTGTTACGATTATGCTATTTGCACCAGCTACAATGGCTCCACTCGCTAAACTGCAACCCAACAAAACGGCCGTCTTCTTTTGGATCATGTTGAGGTAATGAGCTTCGCTCACTTCGTAACGATCAGCAAAATCCATATCGTCTTGCTGGCCTTCACACACTTCCGTGGCGGTTTTTGAGAACAAAGTGAGTATTTCATCCTTTCCGTTACCAGAATAAGTCAATATGGATTCATACGCTTTCACCAACAGGTTGTCCCCGGCCAAAATGGCTGTGGGTTCGTTCCATTTTTTGTGAACGGTTGGTAATCCTCGGCGTTGATCAGCCCGGTCCATAATATCATCATGGACCAAACTGAAATTATGAAACACCTCCATTGCATGTGCAACGGGCAATGCATTTTCAACCTTGCCACCGCAAGCTTCAGTACCTACCAAACACAGTATGGGTCGAATGCGTTTTCCGCCCAATTCCATGATGTATTTCATGGGTTCATACAAGTTATTGGGCTCCCCAACAAATGCGTTTTGGGAAAGGAATTCGCTGTATAACTGGTGGTATTTGGCGATGCTCATATTAGTCTAACAAATTAAAATCAATAATTCTTTTCTGCGGATCGGTTTTTTTCACTGAAACCGTGATGGGATCACCCAAATGATAGCTGCGTTTGGTCCTCTGTCCAACCAATTTTTTCTCCGCCTCATAATAGGTAAATCGATCACCTTTAATGTCGGTTAATCGAATCAAACCCTCACAATGATACTCAGTAGCCATTGCGTAAATGCCCCATTCTGTAATTCCTGTAATGGTGGCCTCCATGGTTTTGCCAATATGTTGCTCCATCATCAGCGCCAAAGTATACTTTGTACTTGCACGCTCTGCCTCCGCTGCTTTTTGCTCCATGTTGCTGCTGTGTTTGGCAATCAATTCTATCTGGGATTCGCTCATCACCGGAGTAGGATTGCTTAAATACTGCTGCAGCAATCTGTGAACCAACAAGTCTGGGTATCTGCGAATGGGAGAGGTGAAGTGTGTGTAGTGCTCAAAAGCCAATCCAAAGTGATCTGATCGGAAGGCTGTATATACCGCTTTCGACATCGTACGTATGGCCATCTGCTGCAGTATTTCGGCATTTGCGTCATCAGCGGTGCGTTCCATCAAATCATTGAAAGATTTACGCATCTGTGGTTCATTGTCGATGTTAATGGGATAACCCATCAATTTACAAAATCTTGCAAACTCCAACAATTTGTCTTGCGGTGGTAAATCATGTGACCTATAAATGAAGGGCAATTCTGGCTTCTTCATCAGCTTTACATGCTTTGCAACGGCTTGGTTGGCCATCAACATGAATGTTTCAATCAATAAATGGGCATCGAACCGAGATTTTACGTAAGCCTCTATGGGTTTTTTGTTTTCATCAAAACGGAACCGAATTTCTTTGGATTCAAATCGCAAAGCCCCATTTTCAAACCTCAATGCCTCAAAATGTTTGGCTATTCGATTCAATGTGGTGAGCTCTTCTACGAAATCACCCTGTTGATTCACAATCACATCCTGGGCTTCCTCATATGCAAACCTTCTCTTGCTGTTGATCACGGTTTTGCCAAACCATTGATTCACAATTTCTAAGGCTGGGTTTATGGTGAATATCACGCTAAACGCCAATCGGTCAACATGTGGCTTTAATGAGCATAAATCATTACTCAATTTTTCAGGCAACATCGGTATTGTGCGATCAACCAAATAAACACTTGTACCTCTTTGTGTCGCTTCACGATCAATGGCGCTGCCAGAAGTTACAAAGTGTGAAACATCGGCGATGTGCACACCCAATAAATAATTGCCTTTATTGTCTTTTTCCAATGAAATTGCATCGTCAAAATCCTTGGCATCTGCAGGGTCAATTGTAATACAAAAGACATCCCTCATATCAGTCCGTTCACCCCAATCTTTCGCCAATATTTCATTGGGAATGGCGTCTGTTTCTTCCAAAACTTCATCAGGAAACCTGGTGTTGAATCCGAATTCCGCTACAATTGCGTGCATTTCGGTATCAGCTGCGCCAACTTCTCCCAAAATATCAATGATTCTGCCCAAGGGGTTGCGACTGTTGTGAGGAAAGTCATAGACCTCAATGATCGCTTTAAATCCATCGTATTGGGGATCCACAGCATGACTGATCTTGATGTCTTTTAGTCCGTTTTTCTGCAGCAATCCGAAGGCATTCTTATCAAATACATCGAGTATGGCACTGTACCTTTGAGGAACTCGCTCCAATAAACCCAATGATTTAACATAGCTTCTTTTGCCCTTTGTTTTCACCTCGCAACGAACTCGATCACCCGGCAAAAGCTTGCCCACCATGTCGTTGTCCATGTAGATTTGCTGTAATTCTCCATCAAGCTCCATCCTGACATAATAATCGCCACGGTTCGACAATACCAATTCACCTTCCGATTTGATGGAAGGTCTGATGGGGGAGAAAACACCTTTTGAAGGTTCCTTGACCAAACCACGATTTGCCAATTTCAATAGTGCTTGATGCACCATTTCTTTGGTGAAGTTGGCCTCTTTGGGGATTTTGCTCAGTACTTGTATTGCGTTGACAGCACCTTTGCCGTCATTTTCTAATATTGCCAGAACAACTCGTTCTGGGAATGTGATTTTACTTCGGTTCGACAATTGAATTGATTAAATAGTTCAAAAATATCCGTAAAGTTACGGAATATTCTTGGCTTATCGCGGAGATCAGGATTTACGGGGGTCGTGTTCGAAGTAATCCAAGTCCTTGTGAAAGGCTTCTTCCACGTTGTTTGTTCCCCAAAACGCCAAGGATAAACAAATCGCACCAATGATCAAGGCAGCCACGCTAAAGGTTCGGCCATCGAATTGTCCTTGTTCCACAAAAAATCCTGAAAAATATTCAAATCCCATGGTGATTAACAATACACCACCACGAACAAAATTGGGCACGGTGGCGGCAACCGTACTCCTAATGTTTGTACCAAATTGCTCTGAAGCATTGGTAACAAAAATTGCCCAATAGCCGGTCACTGCTCCAAGTAAAAAGGCGATGAATCTATAATAATCTTGACTTCCAGTTGGACCATACAAATAAACCAATGTCATCACCGCGATACCCATTAAATTGAGATAAATGACGCGTTTACGACTGCGGAACAACTGACTCAATAATCCCGAAATCAAGTCTCCCGTACTCAATCCAACATAGCTCCACATGACCATTTCTGGTGTGGCCACAGAAAAACTTCGGATGGTTTCAGGGCTGACATTGGTACCAGTTGCTGCTAATATTTCAGGGAAAAACTTATGAGATAGGGCGATCAAAACACCCACTACAAACCAAACCGGAAGTCCAATTACAATACAAGCCAAATATTTCTTGAAGTGCGGTTTGGTGAAAAGCATGAAGAAATTCCCGCGTTTAACGTTTTGATTGGTTGCACTTTCAAACAAGTCGCTTTCGAATGTGCCTGCGCGCATCAGCAATAACAAAAGCCCCAAAACGCCACCAACTATGTAGGCCGTTTGCCAATTCTCCAATTGCATGCCCAAGATATCACCAATGAGCGCAGTGATTTGTGCACCGTTCTTTGCTACGAAAAAAGCAAAAACAGCCCCCAATGCGCCAAAAGTAACAATGATCATTGTGCCGATACCTCTTTTGTTCTTTGGCATCAATTCACTCACCAAAGTGATAGCAGCCCCCAATTCGCCTGCCAGTCCGATACCTGCAAGCAATCGCCAAAATTTGTATGCTTCCACCGTGGTAACAAAAGCATTGGCCACATTCGCTACACTGTAAAGTAGGATTGACCCAAACAAAACACTGACACGCCCTTTCACATCACCCAAAATACCCCAAATTAAACCACCAATGAGCATGCCCGCCATTTGCCAACGAAACAAAACCGTTTCGTAAGTATTTACATCGATATGAAGCGATGAAAGGCTTTCCTTTTTGATGATGTTGAACAAAATCAAATCATATATATCAACAAAATATCCGAGCGATGCTACCGCAATCAATAGGGCGATGTTCTTTTTCTTTTTCATGATAAGATGATTTCCAAAGAACGACAAAATTTTTCTAATTCGATTTGATCAACCTCGTTGAAATCATCCAAGTATTCGCTATCCACATCCAATACACCCCATATTTCACCAGTCCGCTTGTAGATTGGTACTACAATTTCACTTTTACTCTTGGAGCTACATGCGATATGACCGGGGAATTCATCCACATTCGGTACCACGAGGGTTTTTGATTCTATCCAAGAGGCTCCGCAAACGCCTTTTCCTTTTCCTATGCGTGTGCAAGCTACAGGGCCTTGAAATGGACCCAACACCAGTTCTTCATTCATTACACGATAAAACCCAACCCACCACCAACCAAAAATATCCTTCATCAATGCAGCCCCATTGGCCAAATTGGCGATTTCATCAACGTGATTATCTATCAAAGCATTCCAATTTGAATGTAAATACTGATATTTTTCAGCTTTACTCAATTGATTCCATTCGATGGAAGGGATTTCATGGCTCATGGTTGCGAAACTAATCGGAATTGACTGAAATCTGAACCTTTGACAAAGTATTTTTGTTTGGCCCTTAAATGATGCGTAAATTGCGGGTTTATATAGAAAAATCAATAGATGGAGGTAGTAAACACCAAACCGTTTGAGGTAGTATTCACCTTCGTAAGACATCCCCAAATGGGGGTTTTGGTAGAGGCGAATGCAGTGCAGTTGTTGGAGAATGGGAATCCGTCTTTGACCTTTCAAAGAATTCGAGAAAAGACAGCCGATTATTTTGGGTTAAATCCAGAACAAAAGAGGGTAGTAGAGATCATAGAAGGATTTGAAAATGAGGCCATTGTAAAACAATTCTACAAAGGAACTCGAAAGATCAAGCCCGCAGACTTTTTCGTAAAGTATTACGACGATGAAACTAAGAAAAATGTACTTAACTTCATTGAATCAGAGCTGCTCAAAGTAATTAAGGAGATTAAAAACTACCAAATGTATTGGGCCAGTAAAACCGGTGAACCAATGGGTAGTAAAATCAATTTTTACAATGAACCTGCAACGCCGTTGTTCCATTTTCGTCGCGACGAAGAAGGAATGAATTATTTCGTTACCATTAAACACCGAGGTGAAAAGGTGCATTTCTGTGATCCTGATAGCGAATTGCTCATTTCTCAACCGGCCTGGTTGCTCACACCAAACCAATTGTTGTTCTTCGGTGCAAACGTAGAAGGGAAAAAAATCAAACCCTTCCTCAAAAAGAAATTCATACACATTGATCCACACCAAGAGGCGGCTTACATGCAAAAGTTTGTTGGCCCACTTCTAGAAAATCATGATGTGTATGCGCTAGGGTTCGATATTGTTACTGACCAGCTTGAGGTGCAGCCCTTGCTCAAATTGACGTCCTCATGGGAAAATCCACATTTGGTCCTGTATATGAAATACGGTGATTGGGTGTTCCCGTATCACGTCAATAAGAAAGTCAATGTTCGATTGGAAGAAAAAGAAGGAACTTATACCTTTCATAGAATTAAGCGCCTTTATTCCGTTGAAAAACAGAAGATTGACAGTTTGAAAGAATTGGGTTTGTCACAAACAAACGGAAGTCTTTTTACGCTGCAAGACCTTCAAACCGAATCCATTAACATCGTTTCATGGATTAATGAAAATCGCAGTGCGTTGGAACGCTCAGGATTCGAAATTCAACAAGAAGAAGGAGCCACACAGTATTATTTGGGTGGCATTCAATTGTTAGTAACTGTTAAAAATGGAATCGATTGGTTCGATGTTCACGCTGTTGTGAAGTTTGACGAATTTGAAATTCCCTTTATTAAATTGAGGAAACACATTCTCGATAAGAAAAGAGAGTACGTGCTACCCAACGGCAAAGTGGTTATTTTACCAGCTGAATGGTTCACGCAATTTGCTCAAATCGTGAATCTGGCCGACGTACATGATGAAGCTTATCGAGTGAGAAACATCCACGTTTCTTTACTGGCCGATTTGGATGAGTATTTGAACGAAGCGCCTCCAACACCGGATTGGACGGAAGCCTTACACAGAGGAACCATTCCACCGGTAGATTTGCCAACGGGCTTTAACGGAGAACTTCGCAATTACCAAATGGAGGGTTACAGCTGGATTCGATTCATGCAGCAAAACAGGTTTGGTGCTTTATTGGCCGATGATATGGGTTTGGGTAAAACCATACAAACCCTGGCTCAACTTCAAGTGTTGGCGATGGAATACCGCGCCGAAAGAGCATCTAGCAAACCCATGGTTGCAAATTCAGCGGGTGAGGCCAAACAAGTTCCTGATTCTATTTTGGCCACAGATGGCAAGCCACTTCCACCCGAAGCCATGCACCATGGTCCAATTGTTATCATTGCCCCGAAATCATTGCTGTACAACTGGATGTCGGAATCCGCCAAATTCTGTCCAGAATTAAAAACTTTGCTTTATTCAGGGTTGAGCCGACAGAAACTGATATCCAATTTCGACAAAATTGATTTGGTTGTTATGTCGTATGGTACGATGCGAAACGACGTTGAAATTCTCCGGAATTATCGATTCAACTGCATCGTACTGGATGAAAGCCAAGCCATTAAAAATCCATCGTCTCAGACATCGAGGGCGCTATTAAA
Source organism: Bacteroidota bacterium (assembly GCA_027488495.1). GTDB lineage: Bacteria > Bacteroidota > Bacteroidia > NS11-12g > UBA955 > UBA955. The sequence goes on from JAIYBO010000054.1 coordinate 30,065, forward strand.
ATTGCAATCGAAAAGTAGAATTGCCTTAACGGGTACGCCCATTGAGAATACTTTGTTAGACATATGGAGTCAGATGAATTTCTTGAATCCAGGGTTGTTGGGTAGCTATACCTACTTTGAAAAGCAATTCATTCGTCCAATAGAAAAAGGAGCAAACCCTCAAAAAACAGAGGAATTGCGTAAACTGATTGATCCTTTCGTATTGAGAAGAACCAAGAAGCAGGTAATGAAAGAATTGCCTCCAAAAATTGAAAAGGTTCACTTCTGCGAAATGAGTGCTGAACAGTCAGAATTGTACGAGACCGTGAAAAATCAATATCGAAACGAAATCCTTAACCACGTAACTGAGTTGGGTATTTCTAAATCGCGGTTGAAAATTTTCAACGGTTTGATGCATTTGCGACAAATTGCACTCAATCCATCGCTCAAAGACGTGAATTACGATGGTGGCAGTGGAAAAGACGATGAAATCATGCGAATGCTGTTGAGGGCTGTGGCAAACGGACATAAAGTGTTGTTTTTCTCGCAGTTTGTAGGCTATCTCAAAGTGTTTGAGGAAATGTTTGAGCAGCAAGGTGTTGAATATTGCTATTTGGATGGTTCCATGGATGAGAAAGAGAGACAAGTTCAAATCGATTTATTTCAAAACGACGATAAAAAGCGTGTTTTCCTCTTGAGTTTAAGGGCTGGAAACAGCGGATTGAATTTGACAGCGGCGGATTATGTGTTTTTGGCTGATCCATGGTGGAATCCATTTACCATGAAACAAGCCGAAGACAGGGCCCACAGGATTGGTCAAGATAAACCAGTGTTCTCCTACAAATTCATCACAAAAGACACCATCGAGGAAAAAATCCTCGCTCTACAGGCCAAGAAAGCCGCTCTGGCAGAAAGTGTGATTCCAGATGAAGATTCTATTTTGTCGAGTTTGAATCTGGAAGAACTTGAAGATTTACTGAATTAATCGCTCAAATGGAAAGCCCCAATTCACCGGCGCAATTGTTGAATTCGGATTGGCTCATCCACTTATTATCTTATTTTGATGGTCCTGATTACCGAAGGGTGATGGACAGAATTCGTGCTGATGAAGTGGCCAATATTCGTGTATTTCCCCTTGTTGCCCAGCGATATCGAGCGTTTGAATTGACGCCATTGAGACAGGTGAAGTGTGTGATCATCGGGCAGGACCCATACCACGGTGAAGGTCAAGCGAACGGGCTCGCATTTTCAGTGAATAGGGGACAGAAAACGCCACCATCGCTGACCAATATATTGAAGGAACTTCAGTCCGAATACCCAAATCAAACACCTTCAGCCGTTATGTCACAAGGCGATTTAAGCAATTGGGCCGAGCAAGGAGTTTTGTTGCTGAATGCTTCGCTAACTGTGTGTGAATCGGCACCTTTATCGCACCAGAATTGTGGTTGGGAACCCTTGATTCAACAAGTCATCGCCACAATGAA
>JAIYBO010000035.1 GCA_027488495.1 Bacteroidota bacterium
CAGGTTTGAAAGACGAAATTCGCGAAGGCGATACCGTTAACTTCGAATTGAAAGACGGTAAGAAAGGTTTAAATGCAGTAAACGTAAGTAACGCAGGATAATCAAAACTTCTTCATTCTAAAAAAAGGCCTCGTCTACGACGAGGCCTTTTTTGTTATCCCAATATCAAGAAAAAACTCACAAACGCTCTTAGCCCTTCAACGGGCAACCCTCACAACATGGCCGAAATATAAATCACTCGAAATCCAATCGCCAAACCAATGCCGGGGGCATATCGCGATAAGAAACAGGCCTGATAATTTTACTGCCCCGAGCACCCACCGACTCCTCTTTCCTGATTTTCCAATCCAAATCCTTGGGCAAAGTAAACTTTTGCTCCCCAACCACCGCTACATTCTCCGCCTTCACATCATACCCCAACAGCTGAGCCCGGCAACGAGAAACCTTCCTGTCTGATGGCAATATCGCATCCATTCGCCCACCCACAACCTTCGCCAACACGCTCAAATCCAAAATCACTTTGTCATTTAAATCGTGGTTACCCATTAAAATCGCATAAACAACCCAATTCCCATTCTCCAATTTCGATGTAAACATCCACTCTTGGGCCTTAAAATTCCACTGAGAATAGGGCTCAATCGGCTCAGTACCATAAATCGCCTCGCCATTGACCTTCATCCAAGCCCCTATCTCCTCCAAACGGGTATACGCCGCCGAATCCCACTCTCCCGTTTCACTCGGTGCGATGTTCAATAAGTAATTCCCGCCCCTAGAAACAATCAAACACAAATTGCGAATGATCTCGTCAATGGGCTTATACTTCTCATTCTTCACATAGCTCCAACTCCCGCCCATCGTCATACAAGTCTCCCAAGGATAACTCAATGGCTTACTGGGAATCTGCTGCTCTGGGGTCAAATAATTCTGATTGGGTCCCTCCACCGCGCGATCCACCACAATCAACCCCGGCTGATAACTGCGCGCCATCTTCGCAATTTCATCCATCTTAATGTCTTGGTTGATGACCTTTCCTTTCCACAATCCCGACCCCGACGATGCCGGCTGCACCTGTCCGCCATCCAACCACAACAAATCCATCTTGCCATAATCACGCACCAACTCCTCAATCTGATTCGTGGTATACTCCCTAAACTTGTTCCACTTCTCAGGATACTTCTCTAAATCGTAATTCGGATTGCGGTCCATGGGCGGGAAATACGGATCCCAATAATACGGGCTGTGCCAATCGGGTTTTGAGAAATATGCCCCTACCCAAAGTCCCTCCTTGCGAAAGGCATCAAATACTTCCTTGGCGATGTTCGCCCTAGGATTCGTATGGAATGGGGTATTGGGCGATGTGATCTTGTAATCGCTGTACTTGGTATCGAACATGGCAAACCCATCGTGGTGTTTGGTGGTAAAAACCATGTATTTCATGCCAGCAGAGCGGGCCGCGGAGGCCCATTTCTCTGGATTGAATTTCACCGGGTTGAAGGTATACTGTAAACCCTCATACGCCTTTTTGTACTCAAAATAATTCTGGGCATACGGCCCGCGACGCTCACACCAGCCCTCGTCTTCCGGACAAATACTCCAACTCTCCACGATCCCCCATTGCGAGTAGGGTCCCCAGTGCATCAAGAGTCCGAATTTAAAATCCCCCCACTGCGCCAACTTATTCTGCACCAAGGTATCCGTGGGCGGATAATACTTCTGCAGATGGTGTTCTTGGGCCCTCACAACACCGCTTACCCCAAGAATAACAAGAAAACACCACTGTTTTATTTTGATCCGCTTTTGAAATTCAGTTACTTCACCTGAAGCCTTCAACATCCACATTTTCATCTTTTATTTCCTTTTTTTGATTCTATGAACATACGCTTTTGATTGTCAATCAATCGCTTTATTTACATCACTCCATGACCAGACCATTTTCCACGTTTAATGAAATCCGCCTGCACCTTTATATAATCGCAAAGGCCCATTGAGTTTCAACTTCAACACGGTAACATCCGAATCCAAAGCATCCACCGGCACCTCCATAAACACCGTCCCCGGCACCGAACTCCAAGAGATTTTACCCACCACCTTGGGATTCAATTTTCCCTCAACACCCATCACTTCCGCCGATACAATCTCATTACGCAACCCCTTCAACATCACCGAACATTTCATGCCAGAACCCCCATCGATTTCAATGGCATCCTCCCCCGCCTTACCCAACACTTCGTTGATCGCCTCCTCCAAAGCTTCCTCTTCCAAATACTTATCATCCCGCGGCATACCTTGCACCTGCGTCAAAAACAAATACAAAACCGTAGAATCCTTGCTCATCGTGCTTGGTCCATAAAAATGCCCCCCCGGCAACCCCGCCAAACTACCATAAATGGCTTCGGCATGCTTGCTCGTCCATCGACCCAAATCCCTCAACAACTTCGTTTGCTCCGCCGTAATGGTCCCGTCTGCTTTCGGCCCGATATCCAACAACAAATTACCACCCATCCCCAAACACTCCGAAAAAATGCGAATCACCTCGTTCGATGTCTTCATCAAAGTATCGTTCGGACGCCATCCCCAATTATCATTGCTCGTCATACACAACTCCCACAGAGTGCTATGCGCCTTGCCATCCAAACCCATCCTCATAGGCCTTGAGATTGGCATATTCTGTTCCGGCGTTGCATAATCACCGTAACCCTGCAACCGTCCGTTCATGATGGCATTGGGGTTGGCGGCCAATATATCCTGACGAATCTTCGGTGCATTCCACTCTGCATTGCTATGCTCCCAGTCCCCATCAAACCAAAACAAATCGGGTTGAAACTGCGAACTCAACTCACCAATTTGCGCGTGCATAAACCGCAAAAAGCGCTGCCACCGCACTGTATCCTCAGCCAATTTATACCTGCCCTGATCTTTGAAAAAACCCGGATAATCGTTGTGCGACCAATCCAACAACGAATAATACGCGCCAAACTTCAACCCTTCTTCGCGAAGGGCCGCCGCGAACGGAGCAATCACATCGCGTTTGGCCGGAGATTGCGCCACCACACTCAATGGCAATTTGGCATTCCACAGCGAGGGTTTTTGCAGTTTCAATGGCTCGCTGGCACTCAAACTCCAAGGCGTATTCGGGGTCAATTGCTGCGTATTCCACAAGGCAACCCCATCGTGATGCTGGGTCGTAATCACCGCATATTGCGCACCGCTTTCCTTGATCAATGCCGCCCAAGCCTTTGGATTGTATTTCTCCGCCGTAAACCCTTTCAACTGCCCCATATAGTAGGGATAGGTGGTATTTCTGCTGTGAAAACTCCAACTTTCCGACGTCCCTTCCACCGCATAAATGCCCCAGTGAATAAAAATTCCCAATTTGGCATCCGCGAACCATTGCATTTTCGGGGCGATGCTATCCCGTTCGATTCCCTTCGGGGCGATGCTATCCATAACAAATCCATCGGCAATTCCCTCAACAAACATTCCATCAGCAGCCGGAAAATCAGTGTATGATGCTTTCGCCATCAAACCCCCACCGCCCACAAATCCCTGCACCAACCCCATCAAACCCACCAAAAAAACCGCTGAATGCCGCATACTTTTCATATTTTGCGGGCAATTTAACACCGAAAAAGGATATGCGAAAAGTTTTGGTCTCAGGATGTTTTGATATGATGCACAGCGGGCACATCGCCTTTCTCAAAACCGCCGCCGATTTCGGTCAAGTTTTCGCCTGCATTGGCAGCGATGAAACCGTATTCTCTCTCAAAGGCCGATACCCCGTAATCAACCAATCAGAACGCGCTTTTTGCCTCAAAGAACTCGATGCCGTTCACGAAGCCCGCGTAAGCAGAGGCTCCGGGCACCTCGATTTTTTACCCGAATTGCTAGACATCAAACCCGATGTGTTTGTGGTGAATGCCGATGGAGATTCCGCCGAAAAAAGAGCACTCATGTCCCAACATGGCATCGAATACATCGTACTAGATAGAATCCCCGCAGAAAACTTGCCCCCCAGAAGCACCACCGCGCTGCGCACGGTGTGCGACATTCCTTTCCGACTTGATTTGGCCGGCGGATGGCTCGACCAACCCTTTGTTAATGCGTTGGCTGGCGGACCTGTGATCACCATCTCGGTAGAACCCACCCACGATTTCAACAGCCGCAGTGGGATGTCGAGCAGCACCCGCAAAGCCGCCATAGAACTCTGGAAAACCCAAATTCCGGATGGCAATAGAGCGTTGTTGGCCAAAACCTTATTTTGTTACGAAAACCCGCCTGGCACCAAAGAAATCGCGGGTTCCCAAGACGCCATTGGGTTGGTATTCCCAGGTCTAAATCGCATTCATTACGGTGAGCCCAACAGTTATTGGCCATCGAACATTGAAACCCTCACCACCGAAGAAATCCTCACTTGGCTTGAATCCCATTTGTGGCTACTACCCCTTGGGCAGCGAGAAGATGGGTATTCGGTTTTGGAAAACACCCACATCGTCAAGGAAACAGCAACCGCCCTGGCCGCCGCGGCAAACGCACTTTTTCAAGCCGCACAAAACCAAGATGCCATCGCCCTGGGAAAAGCCATGACCGCCTCGTTTGAAGCACAAATCGCCATGTTCCCAAACATGTGCACCCCCCAAATCCAATCAACCATTCAAGATACTTACGCGGAATCTCCGCATATACTCGGACACAAACTTTCCGGTGCAGGCGGCGGTGGCTACCTCGTGCTTTTCGCCGAAAAACCCGTGCCCAACACCATTCAAATCAAAATCCGTCGCGCAGCA
>JAIYBO010000221.1 GCA_027488495.1 Bacteroidota bacterium
ACTCAATAGAACGTTCTATTACCTTTCTCCCTTTTAATATTTCTACTTCATCGTCGATAGAACTTTTACCGTCACCCATCGCCTGCTTAATTAGGTTGTCCGCACTTTTATCATCATTTTTTATCATCACAACCGCGCCCACACTATATATCGGTCGAGTGTAACGCAAATACACTTGACTTGAAATAAAACCAACGATGGCAGAAGCCAACACAAAAGGACAATAGGGTAAATAGTCACGCAATATTATTTGAACTAGATTAACATTGCCTGTGGTATTTTCTGAATCTGTATTAAAATCACTCATTATCTTAAACTATTAACGAACAAAACAAAAATGCTGATGGTACTGGTAATGCTGGTTACCAAGGAAATCAGTTGTACATTGGATTCAACAAATTTTCGTTGATTGGGCTCAACGTATATTATGTCGTTAGGTTGCAAGTAATATACCGGCGAATTAAACAACTCCTTTGTTGTGAAGTCTACATGGAAGACCTGACGTTCCCCACTTATTTGTCTGATCACCACAATATTGTCTTTGCGGTCTGTCCAACTAATTCCCGAAACCATACCCAAGAATTGTATGATGTTTGTTTTGTTGTTCTGAATCAATACAGTCTGGGCGCGATCCGTGGTGAGGTAAGTAACTCGAAAATTGAGCAAGCGTACGTTCACCACGGGATCTTTTACCCATGGCTGTAACCACACCTGAAGACTGTCGCGGAGTTGTTCTTGATTGAAACCAATGACTTTCAACGTACCCAATTTGGGGAATTCAATTGTACCTTCCTCACTCACCAAGTAACCAATGATCCCACCGCCTTGTCCGCCTGGTTGCATCAACATTTGCATCGCTCCTCCTCCCTGTTGCCCACCACTCATGGGTAGGTTAAAATAAGCAGTGGTTTTTTCATCGAGCCCATAAACAAATATCCCCAATTGATCACCCAATTGTATTACCGGTTTGGCTTGGGTCATGCTGGCTGGATAGGTGGTATCGTTCAGCCCTTGAAAGAGAATTTGATTTTTATAACTGTAACAACCGCTAAAAAAAATTGTCATCAGCAAAGCGGCAAGAAGGGTTTTCATTTGGCCCAAGAATTGGGTTTTAACTATTTTCATTGGTGTTTTGAATGGAATCTTTAATGGTTGATCGTTTGCATCTTTTATTTTTATTGGAACTACTTTTATGGTAACTGCCATAGTACCCATTGTTTTGGCCGTACAATTCCGATTTTTTAATCTTTCCCAACGCCAATAAAAGGACTAACGCGAAAAGCACCACGAGGAGTGGCAAATTCTCTTCTGTTATAATGAGCCCATGAAATATGTAATTGGCTCCAAATATGAAGGCGGTGAAGAGGACAATCAGAAAAAACTTTTTGTTGAGCCATTCCAATTTCCATGCAATCAGAAGGCCTAGAATTGGCAAGATCACATAGATGGAGAGTATTTTCCCAATAATACCTTTTGCAGAATCTCCACCCATGTTTAGGAATTGCCAAACTGCACCGGAAAGGAGCAGAGCAATCGCAAACCAGTATAAAAGGTTTTTGGTGAGGCGGTTTAATTTAAAATTTGACTTTGATTTTTGCACCGTCAAAGTTACACTTTTAAGTAAATAATACAATTAGTTGGTAGGCGCACAGCTTCGCCCCTTCAGCCCCATTGCTTCATTCAAATATTTAAAAAGCAAACATCAAATACAACCTCCTCAATCACAGCAAAATTAAGGTATTTGATAAGGGTTAACAACAGAATTTATTGATTTAGGCATTGGGTTAGTGAATCGTTGGTTTTCATTTGTAAAGCACCAAAACGTTTTGGGAGGTTTATTCAAATGTTTCTTGAATGTTACTCAACGCACTTGAAATGGGTGGAAATGTTATTTTACCATTTCCCGAGTCTTTGGGGAGATTGAAAGCACCCTGAATAAATTTGACTTGATCCTTGATCCCATTGAGTGAAAAACATAGAGGCGTTCGAGATATCAATTTTTTCCTTTTTAGGATCGCTCATCTATTTGCCTAGCCCCCAGGTTTTTAAATTGATCCAGTAATTCCCGCTGGTAAAACCAGGTCTAGGATGATGTTCAAGGATTCGTGCATAGATTTTTGAATGCAAAAATCCACTTAAAATTTCACTTCCCCCCAGAAATGTGGCTTGATCCTAAAAAACTCGAAACCGACAACAAATCCGACAACATAAAACAAAAAACCCTCCCGTTTTCAACAAGAGGGTTTCAATTTTGCGGACTGGACGGGACTCGAACCCGCGACCTCCGCCGTGACAGGGCGGCATTCTAACCAGCTGAACTACCAATCCGTTCTCTTCATCGGGTGACTTTCACACCTTGCGATGTTAGGTTTCCCTCGAAAGGACTGCAAAAATAATGCGTTTTTTGCCAATAGGCAAGTAAGATTTGCAAAAAATGCCAAAGAATTTTTCTGCCCCCTCCCAATATCTATATTCGCTGTCTGAAATTTCCAACCCAAAACACCATGGTCAGCAACCCACTTAAATCACTTACCCCTTTCATTGTCAGCACGTTCACATTGCTGCTCTCACCCCATATCGCCCACGCGCAGTTCCCAGAAATCCATTCCTATCACACCGATCCCGGCGCCCACGAAAGAAACAGAAACATCGATGTCACCCACATGAAAGTGGAAGTCAAGTTTGATGTTTACAACAAATCCGTCATGGGCAAAGTCACCCACACCTTCATCGCCCTGCAAAATCATGTCGATACCATTTTCTTTGATGCGCCCGGCATACAAATCATTTCCGCCACCCTCGATGGCAGAGCCCTATCGCACACCATCCTGCCCGAAGGCGTTGTGGTTCAGTGCGGTCTCAATGAAGCCATCGCCATGCCCATCGCAAGGAGCAAAAAGCCCAAAACGCAGCACCAAATCGTCTTTGAATACATCGCCTACCCCAAAAAAGGCATTTATTTCAGCGGGTATACCGCCGCGAACGGACAGCCCCTGCTCGGAAACATCGACGAGGGCGATATGATTCGGAAACAAATTTGGACGCAAGGTCAGGGCATCGACAACCGTCATTGGATCCCCATGATCGATGATCGCAGCGATAAATACATCACAGAAACGGTGGTCACCCACGATTCAAAGCACCAAGTACTCTCAAACGGCACCTTAAAATCAAAAAAGGTGAACAAAGATGGCACCACCACTTGGCATTATGCGCTCAACCAACCCCACGCCGGATACCTATTGATGCTGGGCATTGGCAATTACG
>JAIYBO010000014.1 GCA_027488495.1 Bacteroidota bacterium
AATATTCGTTGAGTTTGATCCCAAAACCGCTGGGATCGTTGAGTTTTACGATACCGGAAAACACAAACAAGGCCCCGGTCAAAAATCTGGCAATGAGATAAGGAATTTTCATGGGCAACTATTGTTCCGGCAAGATACTGCAAGCAAATTACGAATGCAAAAACCTACCCATTGGGTGATTACAATCGAATCAAGGCGAAGATGGCGTAATTGATGATGTCTTGATAGTTGGCATCGGCCCCTTCGCTCACGGTGGTTTTACCCTGATTGTCTTCAATTTGTTTGATGCGGGCGATCTTCACCAAAATCATGTCGGTAAAACTGCTGATACGCATATCGCGCCAAACCTCACTGTAGTCGGTGTTCTTCAACAACATCAAATCGCGTGTCTTGGCCGCCCATTCGTCGTACACCCCAGCAATTTCCTCAATGTCGGTAGGATCTTTCTGAATCTGAATGTAATGCAACTGAATCAATGCGATCAAGCTATAATTCACGATACCCATAAACTCGCCCCGGATATCATCGCCAACCGCGTTCTTGCCTGATTCTTCGATGTTTCGAATTCGCTGCGCTTTGATGTAAATCTGATCGGTGAGACTGGAAGGACGAAACAATCGCCAAGAAGTGCCATAATCTTGATTTTTCTTCAAAAAAACCTCTCTACAGGCAGTCAAAACCTCATTGTATTCTTGTTTCGTTTGGCTCATAAAAATGCGAAGATAATGGCTATATTGCAAATATGCAGTTGTTCCAAGACCTATACGTTAAACTCAATCAGCAACAACAAGATGCGGTGAACGCCGTTGAAGGCCCTGTGATGGTTATCGCCGGACCAGGTACGGGGAAAACCCAAATTTTGGCAACCCGCATCCTCAATATCCTATCAAGTACCGATACCCAGCCGCAGAACATTCTGTGTTTAACCTATACCGAAGCGGGGTCCACCGCGATGCAAAAACGCTTGAGTCAGTTCATGGGTGCAGACGCTTTCAAAATCCCCATCTTCACGTTCCATGGCTTGTGCAACAAAATCATCCAAGACAACCCCGAAAAGTTTTCTCGTCGCGAACTCCGCGTGATGGATGAGTTGGACAAAATCGATTTGATACAAAGCATCATCGAAGCATTGCCCCCGCAATCGCTTTTGAAATCGTACCAAGAAGACGCGCAAGTATTGAGAAGAAACCTCTCCAAACTGTGGGATTTGATGCAATCCGAAGGCATCGACGCCGATCAAATTGCTGAATGGATTGCCTACGTAAGCGAACCGGAGAATTTCAAAATCGCTTTCCCCAATAGCATTTATAAAGTAAATCGCGGGGAGTTCAAGGTGGGCGATATCAAACCCAACGATTACGACAAAAACACCAGAAATTGGGCCCGCGCTTTGGAAGCAGCCAATTTGTTTCAGACCTACAGAGACACCAAACAGCAAAAAGGGTTCTATGAATTTGCCGATATGCTAGAATGGGTGGCCAATGCTTTCGATTCTGATGAGGAATTGCTGCTCGATAATCAGGAACAATTTCAATACATATTGGTAGACGAGTACCAGGATACCAGCGGTTTGCAAAATCGCATCCTGCACAAATTGATTTCCTACTGGGGCGATGAACCCAACTGCTTTGTTGTGGGAGACGACGACCAGAGCGTTTATGCGTTTCAAGGTGCAAAAGTCAGCAACATGCTAGATTTCGCTGATCGATACAAAAATGCGCTCAACACCATTGTGCTTACACAAAATTATCGAAGCACGCAATCGATCTTGGACACGGCAAAATCGCTGATCGAAGCCAACCAACTTCGCCTGATCAACCAAATGGAAGGACTGAGTAAGGAACTCATCGCCAGTGGCGACAACCAACATCACCCAGCCATAGAACCCACCATTGATGCGTACAACAACGAATTCCATGAGGCCATCGGGGTGGGCCAAACCATCAAACAGCTCATCGAAAGCGGGGAAACACCCCAAGAAATTGCGGTCCTCTACCCCATGAACAAACATGCGGCTACCCTGTCCGAAGCGTTTGATGTATTGAATGTCCCTTATGTGATTCACAGACCCACCGACATCCTCAACGAAACCGTTATCCAGCACCTGCTCACATGGCTCGAATATATTTCGTTGGAATTGGAGCTGGCCAACAGCGGCGAACACCTGATTTATAAATTGCTGATCAGTCCGTTGTACAACATTTCCAGCTTTGAGGTGAATCAGTTATCCGTAGACATATATCAACAGCGATCCAGCCACAACAAATCTGGCGAAGCTTATTCTTGGCGCAAGCACATTCACGAAAAACTCAACCAACCCGAGCAGGGCGATATGTTCAATGCTTCTCCTTCGGTTGCATTGCGGGAATTGTGGACGAACATCGAAACTTGGATCAAAGAGGCATCGTGGCTCACGGTTCCTGAATTGATTCAATCACTCTATAGCAAAGGCGGTTATTTGGCTTATGCCTTAACATCATACGAACAAGAGTGGGTATTGGAGGTTTTGCAAACGTTTATGCAGTTTGCGATCCGGATGAATGAAAAAAATCCATTCATGAAACCCCATGAATTTTTGGCCATTGTGAAAAAAATGACCAACAACAATGTGACCGTTCCATTGGAAAAGCGGATTGGCAACGCCGAAGGGGTGCAATTGATCACCGCGCACTCCAGCAAAGGCCTGGAATTTGATCACGTTTTCATCATTCGCGCCAACCAATCGGAATGGGAAGACAACGATACCGCCAAACTGCCATTTGGTATGAAGCAATTGTTGCAGGGCAAGGAAATCAAACTTTCCAACGACACTTCCGTGGAGGAAGACATTGAGGAACGCAGAAGGTTATTTTATGTCGCTGCAACGAGGGCGAAAAAATCACTGCATATCAGCTATAATTTAAAGAAAATTACGGCCACCAAAGTGAGCGATGCCAAACCCTCTAGCTTCCTATTCAACTTGGGATTGAACGTACCCGATACGGCCACACAAATTCCGGCCGAACAGTTGTTGTTTACGCAAAATGCGTTGCTGGGTCGAATGTCGAAACCAATACTCAACGTAGACAAAATGGATTGGGTTAAGAGCAGAACTGCGAACTTCAAATTCTCCCCTTCTACCCTTTACAGTATTTTGGAGTGTGGACTCAAATTTTATTTCACCCGAATTGTTCGCGTGCCTGATGCGCCCTCTCCTGCCGCGGCTTTTGGTACAGCGATGCATGCCGCGATGAAGTTTTGGGTGGATGCGTGGACAAAAGACAAAAAATGGATGAGCGAAACGGAGGTTGTGATGCAATTTGAGAAAGAAATGTACCGCCAACGCCACGGGTTCAACGAAAAACAATTCAAACTCCGCATGCAACAAGGCAAAGATTTGATTCCCTTGTATTATCAGGCGCGATCCACTGAATTTAGGGCTTACCAACTTGTACTCACAGAAAAAAGCATCAGTGCGGTGATTGAAAATGTGCCCATTACTGGATTTCTCGATAAAATCGTATTCGACGGAAACCGCGCCACTGTGATTGATTACAAAACCGGCAAGCCAGACAATTCAAAGAAAAAGTCGACAGCCCCCAGCGCTAGAACGACAGACAATGTACCCAACCCGTATTGGTTTCAGTTGGGGGTATATCAGTTGATGACCAACAACCAAGCTGGCAAGAGTTGGGATTGCAACATGGCGATCATTGATTGCGTGGAAAAAGACGAAAACGGCGAATTCCCATTGATTAAATTGGCCTTCAATGAAGAATCCAACCAAATCATCAGAAAATGGATCATCGAAGCCAACCGCAGATTGGAAAGCATGGAATTCATGAATGGTTGCGGAAAAGCGGATTGCTACTGGTGTGGGTTCTCAAAATCCACAGAACAAGTTGTTTTGATACCCAAAGACGGGGTTGATTTGGACGTCTAAACGCAGAGACGATTAGACGGATTTTAAACGGTAAGGTTTAATTTCCTCACTGCTTTTTCACAGCAGAGCTCTTCGGCCTTTTTGCGGCTGTGGTTTTCTTCTGTAAACCACGCTTCTTCATCGATGTAAAGGGTTACAACGTGCAATTCGATCTTGCGATCTGGGGTAACATCGTGTTGAAAACGCAAAACCTTTTTTTGTTGTTGGGCCCATTTCATCACCAGGGCTTTGTGTGAAACCGCCGTAGTCATCAATTTCTCAATATCGAGGTATTGACCCACCAAACGATTCACCACAAAATCCCGGGAAGTTTTAAATCCTTTGTCGAGATATATCGCACCAATCAGAGCTTCCAATGCGTTTCCGCCGATGGTTTTCAGTGCGATGCGATTTTGGTGTAGATCGCGTTTGATATCCATGATTTCCACCAAGCCCAACTTGCTTGCCAAGTAGGCCAATTGCTCCCGGTTTACAATGCGGGTGCGCATTTCGGTAAGAAAACCTTCGTTTTTATTGGGGAATTGTTTGAAAAGCAACTCGGCAACCACAGCATCTAATACGGCATCGCCCAAGAACTCCAATCTTTCGTTGTTGCGAATTTGTTCAGTATCGTTGTGGTCCGACATTGAACTATGCCTTAGGGCTTCTTGATAAATTCTGAGTTTGCCTGGCTTTACGCCGGTTACGCGATAGACCTGACTTGCGAGTTCATTAGAACCCCTGAATCTGGATAATAAATCTACCAAAGTGGAGGGAATTAACCTTCGAATTTCTTGAAGATCACGGAAGCGTTGTGACCACCGAAACCAAACGTGTTGCTCAACGCCGCTCTCACGGTACGTTTTTGTGCCACATTGAAGGTAAAATTGAGGTTGGGGTCAAATTCCGGATCATCGGTAAAGTGGTTGATGGTTGGAGGAATAATGTCTTCACTCACAGCCATAATACACGCCAACGATTCAATGGCACCGGCTCCACCGAGCAAGTGACCGGTCATGGATTTGGTACTACTGATGTTGAGGTTGTAGGCATTTTCACCAAATACTGAAAGGATGGCCTTACTTTCTGCAATATCTCCCAAGGGGGTACTGGTACCGTGCACATTGATGTAGTCGATATCGGAAGGTTTCATTTCTGCATCTTCCAATGCGGCTTTCATCACGTTGCAGGCGCCCAATCCTTCAGGGTGAGGTGCAGTCAAGTGATAGGCATCGGCGGTCATTCCACCACCAACAATTTCAGCATAAATTTTTGCACCACGGGCTTTTGCATGCTCATAATCCTCTAGAATCATGGCTGCGGCACCTTCTCCCATTACGAAGCCATCGCGGTCCTTATCAAAAGGCCGGCTGGCGGTTAGGAAATCATCGTTTCTTTCGCTCAATGCTTTCATGTTGCTGAAACCACCCACTGATGGTTCGTTCACTGAAGCTTCAGAACCACCCGTCACAATCACATCGGCTTTACCCAAACGGATATAGTTGAATGCGTCGATCATGGCGTGGGTTGAAGAAGCACAAGCCGAAACGGTAGCAAAATTGGGACCGCGGAATCCGTGTTTGATGCTGATATACCCTGGGGCGATATCAACGATCATTTTTGGGATAAAAAAGGGCGAGAAACGAGGGGTTCCGTCGCCCTTAGCATAGTCTACAATTTCTGCGAAGAATGTGGTTAGGCCACCGATACCGGCACCCCAAATCACACCCACACGATCCGGGTTGTAAGATTGCTGTAACAAACCGCTGTGATGAATCGCTTCATCGGCGGCCACCATGGCAAATTGCGTGAACGGATCCATTTTTCGCGCTTCTTTGCGATCGAAAAAATTCTCCGCTGCGAAGTTTTTCACCTCACAAGCGAATTTAACCTTGAACTTTTCTGTGTCGAAATGAGTAATTAAACCCGCTCCGCTGGTTCCTGAGCGCAACCCATTGAAGAATGACTGAACATCATTTCCGATAGGCGTTAACGCACCCAAACCAGTTACAACAACTCTCCGGAGTTGCATGGCTTACTTTTTGTTTTCTTCGATGTAACGAACTGCTTCACCAACAGTTTGAATCTTTTCAGCCTGATCGTCTGGAATACTGATATCGAACTCTTTTTCAAATTCCATGATCAATTCCACGGTGTCTAATGAATCGGCACCCAAGTCGTTTGTGAAGCTAGCCTCAGTTACTACTTCGCTTTCTTCAACACCAAGCTTGTCTACGATAATGGCTTTTACTTTTTCTGCAATTTCTGACATGATCTTATTTTTTGATTTGAGTTGCAAAGAAACATTTTTTTTATGTTTTACAACATTAAAATTATTTTTGTGGAAACTCTTTTGTCAATCAAACGCTACAAATCGACCTTTTTGGGTGCAAATATCAACCTCGATATCATTGCCTTACATGCCCAAATTCCGCCACACTTGATGGCTTGGTGTCTAGATGACACTTTTTCTTCCACATTTGTGCGACAAGACCAACCCTTTTCAGTATTTTTGTCTCAGAATACAGAGTCGAAGCACGTAGAATACTACTGGAAAGACGCTGATACCGCCTGCGAAATGTGGATTTTGGAAAACAAAGGCAGCGGTGGCATGCTCTACACAGGTAAACCTACGCCCGATTATTGGTTGTTGATCCGAAATGCAGAAGACATGGGTGGCATCGCAGATTGGCTGAGTGGACTAAAAACCATACAGCACATCCAAATGTCGTACGAATTCCCTGCCAACAAACACAACAAACTCCAATGGGTCAGTGCTTTGAGTCACCTGTAATCGAACAGAAGACCACATGTACCAAGGAAAATTCAACAAAACAAAAATTGTAGCCACCATCGGCCCTGCCACAAGCAGCGAGGAAATGTTAGAAAAAATCATTTTGGCCGGCGTGGATGTATGCAGACTCAACTTTTCTCATGGAGCCTATGAATTGCACCAAGAAGTCATAGATCGAGTGCGAAACATCAACAATCGATTGGGATGTCATGTAGCCCTACTGCAGGATTTACAGGGACCCAAGCTCCGCATCGGCAAGGTTGAAGGCGAATTCCATCTGTTAGAAGGCGATCACGTATTGGTGACAACAGAAGAGCAAATTTCTACCAAAGACGTGCTCTTTGTGAGCTACAAAAGATTGATACAAGATTGTAAACCTGGTGAACGGATTCTGTTGAACGACGGCAAGGTATCCTTGGTTTTCACGGAAAAAGTAAACGATACCACCATGCGAGCAGAAGTTATTGCTGGAGGTCCCCTATCATCTAACAAAGGATTCAACCTCCCAGATTCAAGTTTAACTGTGCCCAGTTTAACCAAAAAAGACTTGGCCGATTTGGAATATGGCTTATCGCAAGAAGTAGATTGGGTGGCATTGAGCTTTGTGAGAACCGCAGACGATATCGTAGAACTCAAAAGATTGATCGCGGAAAAAGGCACGCACACCAAAGTCATTGCCAAAATTGAAAAACCCGAAGCCGTAAAGAACATTGATGAGATCATCAAAGTATCAGACGGGATCATGGTGGCTCGGGGCGATTTGGGCGTAGAAGTACCTCTACAGCGTGTACCATTGATACAAAAAACCATCGTTGAAAAATGCTTGGCCGCTGCAAAACCTTGCATCATCGCCACACAAATGATGGAAACCATGATTTTGGATAGCATGCCTACCAGGGCAGAAATCAACGACGTTGCCAATGCCGTTTTAGATGGGGCGGATGCGTTGATGTTATCGGCAGAAACCAGTGTAGGTAAATACCCATTGCGCGTCATTGAAGTGATGAGTAGCATCATTACAGATATTGAAAATGACCGACGTACGTATTTCAAAGGGGTTAAGCCCACACCAGAATCACCCTCTTTTGCCAGCGACGAAATTTGCTTCACCGCAGTGAGAATGAGCGATCACCTCAATGCTAAAGCCATTGTTGCCATGACCAAATCAGGATTTACTGGATTTAGGGTGGCCAGCTACCGTCCGCAAGCGGATGTTTTCATTTTCACCGACAACAAAAAGCTGTTGGCCACATTGAATTTGGTATGGGGTGTTAGGGGCTTTTACTATGACCGATTTGTGAGCACAGACGATACCTTCCAAGATGTTGTTGACATGCTCAAGGCCGACGGCATGGTAAAGGAGGGCGAATACGTAATCAATTGCGCCAGTATGCCCATTCACAAAAAACAACGCACAAACACCATCAAGGTAACCTTGGTGGATTGAGCCATTTAATCGCTGCATCAAGCGTATATTTGTATTTTAAGCGATGCCATGGAAGAAGTTTTTGTAAACAAAGTGGCCAACAGTGGCCTCATTACCCTCAATTTAGAAGATCATTTCCCTGTGGGTGAACGCAAATTCATCGATATCAAAGATGTTTTGTTCATGGGGATGGTTTTGAAGGAAAAGGATTTCAGGGACTGGGTAAAAAATCACGATTGGCAGCAATATCAGGATCAGTTTGTGGCCATCGGTTGCACGGCTGATGCGATTGTCCCAACTTGGGCTTACATGTTACTCACATCAAAATTGTCAGGCATCGCCAAACAAGTGGTGTTTGGTGATTTACAAGCCCTTGAGGCGGTATTGTGGCGGGATGCACTGTCTGAAATCAACGTGGAAAGCTATCGCAACGAAAAAATGGTGATCAAGGGTTGTGGGCATTTGCCTGTAACGGCCGCGGCGTATTCAGAAATTACGCGTTTGTTAACGCCAATCGCCAAGAGCATTATGTATGGCGAACCCTGCTCTACTGTGCCTGTATTTAAGGCGAAAAGTATTTGATAATTAAAGGGTTAGACACCCATCAAATGCCAATTGATGGCTACTTTTTCTCTAGATCCATGGCCTTGGATCCTGCATTTGCAGATTGGGGCACCATCGACAAACCGGTCAATGTTTTGTTTTTCACACGCCAAGGGATGCTGTAAAAGGCGAAATCGGGGCGACCAGTGACGAACAATTCCAATTTTGAATAATCTGTATTGGCTTTCCATGTTCCATTGTACGTTACGCCGCCCACAGTAACCGTGAGTGGACCGTTTTCGTAAGTCTCCTTTTTGAGGATATAGATTTGATCTGCGTATTGGGCAGTTAAATCCGTCCCTGCAGAATCAATGCCCTTTTTCATGTAAAACTCCTTCCCCAACACCAACATATCGAACGCTTTTTGTGCGGCACTTACGTTATCGGTGCTGTCTTTCGGAACCGTTGGCAAAGCCGTAGTATCTTTTTCACACGAACTGCTGGTAACCGCAACACCCACCGAACCAAGAACCAAAAATGCCGTAAAACCCAACGACATCAACACTTTAAGCAACGACCTCATATTTACGAATATACACTTTTCGACTCAAAATTCCAAGTAAAAAAAATATCAAAACATCAACGAAATGATGGATTTTTGCGATATGCTAAGGATGATTTCCACCCTCGGACTCGCACTGATTTCAACATTCACTATGACAGCAGAAGCAAAATCAAGCAACGCCCCAAAAGTTCATTACACCATCAACATCTCTGACCCCAAAAGTCATTACGCAGAAGTCACCTTGCGCATCGAAGATGTAAAGCCTGGAACAATGGATGTTTATATGCCCGTTTGGACGCCCGGCAGTTACCTGGTGCGTGAATTTGCAAAAAACGTGGAGTCGGTTGGTGTCATTGGCCTTACCACAGATGAGTCAAAAATGGTTTTTGCAGAAAAGCCTATAAATTTTGGCTCTCCCATCGCCCATAACAAGCTAGACAAAAACACTTGGCGACTAACCATCCCCAAAAACATCGCCGCGGTTGAATTTCGTTACCGCGTATACTGTTTTGAGTTGAGTGTTCGCACAAGTTTCATCGACGAGGATCAGGCCTTGTTGAATATGGCGTCGGTGTTAATGACAGTAAAAGGCTCCGAACATTTGGGCGGTGACTTGGCCATAGATTATCCTTTGCGATGGTTCAATTACGCCACGGCACTCGACGCAGATGCAGAAGAGGTCATGGCCGTTTCAGAACCCACAGAAGCAGAATTGAAATCGGCCTTGACCCGAACAAATTTCACCTACCCCAACTTCGATGATTTGGTGGATGCGCCTGTGCAATTGGGCAATTTCCCCCGTTTAAAATTCGATGTCAACGGCGTACCGCATGAAGTGGCGATGGTGGGACGGAACAATGCAGACCTCGAAAAACTCCGCGATGACATGCAACTGATGTGCAGAACCATGGCCAAAGTGGTGAACGACCATCCCTGCAAGCGCTACACCTTTATCGTACAGAACGTGGAAAATGGCGGCGGCGGATTGGAGCATAAAAACAGCACGGTATTGATGATGAACCGCTGGGCCTATACCGATGCAGCGCGATACAAAGGCTTTTTGGGACTCGTGGCACACGAATATTTCCATTTGTGGAATGTGAAGCGAATCCGCCCTGCCGAATTGGGCCCCTTCAACTATCGCCAAGAGAACTACACCGATTTGTTGTGGTTGGCCGAGGGAATAACGAGCTATTACGATGAAATTGCCTTAATGCGTGCCGGAATCGCTACCCGAAAAGAATTTTTAGGCACCATGGCCGGATACATCAACGCACACGAAAACCGCATGGGCGCAAGGGTGGCAACCATCAGCGAGATGAGTCACGACGCTTGGATCAAGGAATATCGCCCCAACGAAAACTCAAAAAATAGCACCTATTCTTATTACAGCAAAGGTGTGGTGGTTGGATTTCTGTTCGATGCTTGGATCGCGGCGTGCACCAATGGCAGCAAGCATTTGGACGATGTGATGCAATATTTGTGGCGTACCCATTACAAAAACAAGGCGATGGGCGAAGAAGGTGCTGGCATCACTGAGAAGGACTTTTTGAATGCCGTAAAAACGGTGATTCTCTCTGGCAATGGCAATCCAGACTCCGGCAAAGGCAGTGGATTCACCTTTGATCAGTTTGCGAAACAGTTGCTCCACTCCACCGAAATCCCCGATTACAGTGGTTTGATGAAGGCCGCTGGCATCGACACCAAGATCACCGAGAGTAAATCCAAAAAATTTGGCCTCACATGTGAATTAAGTGCTGGCAGAACCATCGTAAAGGGCATACATGCCCACCCCATGGCTGCTGGCTTTCAATTGGGCGTGAATGTGAACGACGAACTGATTGCAATCAATGGCGTTCGAATTGAAAACAACATCGACGATCTCTTCTTGAAATTGGGCGAGCCGCAAGAACTAACGATCACGATCAATCGTGCTGGTTTGATGCGCGAGATCAGAGGCAATTTCACCGCTTATCCCGAAATCAAATACGAGTTCCAACTACCGGCGACTGCCAAGGGCGATGAGTTCTGGGAAGGCGCAGGTGCGATACAAACTTTGTTGAAATAACCGAAATGGCATCCTACCCAAACAGCACAACAATACCCCCCTCCAATCTGAGAGAATGGTTGCAAGGCGTTTTTCTTCGATTGTCGTTCTCTGAATCCGATGCGCAATTGGCCACGGATGTTTTGATGTTGGCTGATTTACGGGGGATCGACAGTCATGGCGTGGCCCGTTTGAGTGGCTATATCAGACTCATTGAAGCCGGCAGAATCAACCCCAAACCCAATTTACAATTTACCCAGCGCAAAAAAGCCACAGGGCATCTGGATGCAGATGGGGCCATTGGATTGGTTTCAGCGCCTTTTGCAATGCAAAAAGCCATAGAAATGACCCATGAATGTGGTTCAGGATGGGTAGGCATATCCAATTCCAATCACTTTGGCATTGCAGCTTATCATGCCATGATGGCCTTGGAACACAATTACATCGGATTTTCTACCACCAATGCATCTCCATTGGTAGCCCCTGCAGGTGGCGCGGAGCGAATGCTTGGTACAAATCCAATTTGTGTGGCCATTCCCGCTGGGGAAGAACCCGCTTTTGTATTGGATATGGCCACGGCCGCAGCCGCGAACGGAAAATTGGAAATCGCTGAACGCGTTGGCAAACCCATACCAGAAGGATGGGCACTTACAAAAGATGGCGAAAACACTACAAATGCTTCGGCACTCAAACAAGGTGGCTTATTGCTCCCCTTGGGATCCGATGCAGACCATGGTGCACACAAAGGCTACGGATTGGGTGCATGGGTAGATATTTTCTCTGGCGTACTCAACGGGGGCAATTTCGGTCCTTGGGCGCCCCCATTCGTGAGCTTCTTACAACCCCGAGCCGATCAACCCGGCAAAGGATTGGGTCATTTTGTGGGCTGCTGGGATGTAGATGGTTTTAGGGATCTATCCGATTTCCAGCGCGACATGGACCTTTGGATTCGAAGATTCAAAGCCACCACACCCATCAACCCAAATCAACCCGTATTGATTCCTGGAGAACCTGAACTCGCTCAATTCAAACATCGTCAAACCCATGGCATCCCCTTGGTAGAGGCTGTGTTGAATGATTTAATATCTGTTGGAGAAGCACTGAAACACCCTTTCAACCCATGAACAAGCACCAAAGAAACAAACTCATCGTTGCCATCTCATTTTTTGTATTGATCACAACCGTGAGCATCTGGGCATATACAACCATTCTCAAACCGATTCGCGACACGCGCAGCGAGAGAACAGGCAAATTTACCTTGAAGGGAAAATACAAAACCCAGTACAATCCGGATATCATCGACAGCATCGAAACCAAGGCCAAGGCCCGATACAAGCAGCAACACGGGAAATAAACGTTTTGCAAACGAACGTTGGCGTAATAAATTATTGGTGATCTGCGAACAAGGTTTCTACGAAAGTCCTATCGTCGAGTTTTTCTTCCCATCCATTTTGTATAATGGCCTCCAAAACGCGGTCGTTGTGTTCGCCATACGCCAAAGCCTCGGCATAATCGCGGGTTGAAAATGTAACGCGCTCATATTGAGAAACAAACAAGTCTGGGTGTTTTTCTGATAGCATATGCTCCACCTTCTTTTTGTGCAAGAAAGCATCGCTGCCCACCAAATCACGCATTTCTACAAAGTTCTGTAATGCCAAATTCGCAATCGCATCGGCATTGGGCTTACGCAACTTCTGGTACGCATCCAACACGTTGGTCCAATCGCCACCCAACTCCTCTATACACTCATCCAAAACCACGCAATCCTCGAAAGAGCAGTTCATCCCCTGTCCATAAAACGGCACCACAGCATGCGCACTATCGCCCATGAGTGCATTTTTGCCATTTACCCAAGGATAGCATCGCATGGTGGTCAACATGCCTGTGGGGTTGTTCAAATAATCATCCACCAAACCCGGCATCATGGGCACGGCATCTGGGAAATAGGTATCAAAAAACGCTGTGATATCTTCTCGGGTTTTCAAATCATCGATACCCGGTTTACCCTCAAAAGGCATGAACAAGGTACAGGTGAAGTTTCCACCGGGATTTGGTAACGCAATCATCATAAAACTCTTGCGGGGCCATATATGTAAACAGTTTTTATCGAGCTGAAAATCGCCGCCTTCATTGGGCACAATCTCCAATTCTTTGTATCCGTAATTTTCGTAGGTTTGAGAGAAATTAAACCTCGGGGTACGCTGCATCGCATCGCGCAAAGCACTGAAAGCGCCATCCGTTCCCAAAACCACATCTGCCTTGTCTGTAATGGTTTCACCGGCCTCATTCACATAGGTGGATTCGCAAGTTTCCAAGTTTACGCCTGTGCACTTGTGATTGAAAAACATATGGATGTTGGGGTATTGATCCGCCAATTGCAACAACTTGATGTTCAACTGTCCGCGCGATACACTGTAAATCGCCTGCCCATCTTTGCCATAAGGCTGATACTTGAGCGCGCCATCCACAGAATGCATCATCCGGCCCGTCATTGGGATTGATATGTCAAGCACTTCAGCATCCAAACCCACTTTCGCCAATCCCCGCAATCCACGGGTTGAAAGTGCCAAGTTGATACTTCTACCGCCCACGTAATTGCCTGAACGCATGTCGGCACGACGTTCGTAGATGTACACTTCATATCCACGTTTTGCCAAATAGATCGACATCAAACTTCCAGCCAAGCCGCCACCAACGAGAGTTACTTTTTCTGACATATGTTACAAATTTAACCCATGTTGGGTTGTTAAAACATGTCAAAAGTCACAACTTTGCCCAACGATGCATTTTTTTTCTGTTCCTTCCACAATCCAAGGGTTGTTTCCCGCATGTACTTGGCGAAAGAAGTGTACCGAAAAAATCATTTACCTCACTTTTGACGATGGTCCACACCCGGTAATTACGCCTTGGGTGATTGAGCAACTCAAAGCATATCAAGCGCATGCCACGTTTTTTTGTGTGGGCGAGAATGTCGCTCGATATCCAGCTGTTTGTTCCCTTTTGTTATTGAACGGGCATCGCCTGGCCAATCACACCATGCACCACATCAAAGGTTGGAAAACTCCCAATTCAAAGTATTTTTTGGATGTTGATGCTTGTGAGAAGGCCTTGGAACAAGTGATTTCGGTCAACGCAAGTGATTTAGAGGACCAGAAATCCCAGAAAAAACGCCTGTTTCGTCCACCCTACGGTCAAATCACCCCATCTCAGATTCGTCACCTCGCGAAATTGGGTTATGAAATAGTGCAATGGAGCGATTTGAGCTGTGATTACGATCGTGATTTGGTGATTGAGAAAAGCCTTCATGCACTCACAAAAAACATTAAACCAGGTAACATAGTGGTATTCCACGACAGTGAAAAAGCCTTCGAACAAATGAAACAAATCCTCCCCAGTTACCTGTCTGTAGCTCATGCCAAAGGCTATCAATTCAAAACACTATGATAGCGAACCTTCTTCTTGGCGATGTGATGGCAACGCTATTCCCTTGGATCATTGGTATTTCGGTGGCTTACATTGCGATACAGATTCTACAGAACTTCTTTTTGTTTCGATACAAACATCACCCAGAACCGGAGCCCGCAATTTGGCCAGAAATCAGCATTTGGGTTGCCGCTCGAGATGAAGAAAACAACATTGGCGCCTGCTTGGCCTCATTGTGTGCCTTAGACTACCCCGCAGAATTGGTGCAAATCTTGGTTGGTAACGATCAAAGCAGCGATCGAACCAAAGACATCGCCATGGAATGGTCGGCCAAATACCCAAACATACGGGTCATCGACATAGTAGATAACGACAGTGGATTGAAAGCAAAAGCGAGGGTCATGGCACAGTTAGACGTTCATGCTACGGGCGAATTTTACTTGATCACAGACGCTGATGTGAGGGTTAAACCTTCTTGGGCGAAAGCCATGATACAAAGTATGCCGCCAAATGTGGGCGTGGCCAGCGGAACCACGATGGTATTTGCCAATCCTACAGACAAAGGGTGGGATTACCTCTGGGCGAAGTTGCAGGGTATAGACTGGACGTATTTCATGGGCTTATTGAATGTAATTTCTTATGCGGGGGTGCCTGCAACGGCGGTGGGAAACAACATGATCGTGAGAAAAAAGGCTTACTGGGAAACGGGTGGATATGCGAATATTCGATTCAGTATCACGGAAGACTATAAATTGTATAGTGAAATTTGTGCGAAGGGATACGGCTGGAACAACGTGATGTTTCCCGATGTTTTGGCGCATTCGGTGGAAACCAAAGGTTTTAACGCGCTTTTGCATCAACGTAAACGTTGGTTGAGCGGCGGCAAAGAACTGCCATGGTATTGGTGGTTGCTGTTTGCTGTGTTTTTGTTTTTTTATTATGGCGCACCCATAGTATCAATGACATTGGGCGTTGGCGGACTTTTAAAACAGGACCTCTCCCCCATGCTTGAAAAAATCCAATGGGCATGTGGCCTCATTTGGGGAATAAAATGGATACTGCAAGTGATCCAAATCAACCGCATTTGCAAAAACGTGGGAGAGCCAAAGCCGCGAATTCATTGGCATTTGATTTATGAAATCTATCTGCTTGTTGTAACAATCGGTACCAGCATTTTCTTCGTCATTCCCAAAAAGACGGTTTGGAAAGGACGGAAATACTGATTTATGTCATGTTATTTAAAATAATTCTAAATAACCTTTGCGAGCAGTAAAAATATTGCTAGTTTTGCACTGTTTAGAATTGTTACAAATAACAACATGTCATCTACGAACCGCCCTGTTTTAAATATCACGTCTGCACTTTGTTTGGTCGTTGGTATGATGTTTATGAACATCGTATCAGGTCAAAAAGC
>JAIYBO010000179.1 GCA_027488495.1 Bacteroidota bacterium
CTTTCTCCCTCGAAATGCAAGCGCGACAAATGCGCAAGTTCTTTGACTCTTTGTTCTGTAATTTTCATATAACTCGCAGTGATTTCAATTGTGAAGATATTACATTAAATACTTTTTCTTGCAATTCAGGTAGGTCGTCCATCGACAAACCTTTCGTTTCAATCGGCGCGTGAACATACATCCTCATTTTTCCTGGCGAACCTTTGAAAGTATCACTGTTAAACCGATTCAAATTATCTGCAAGCGTTACCGGTACTATTGGTATTTGTTTTTCAATGGCCAAGCGAAAAGCACCCGGTTTGAAGGGGTATTTCAATTGCGGCGCATTGTCAGGTATTCTGCCTTCTGGATAGATGATCAAATTGGCTCCCAACGCATCCATTTGCTGAGAGGCATCAATAAACGCTTTGTGTGAACCCCTCAAACTCTCACGATGCACCGCGATGTCTAAAGTCCTAAACCATATACCAAACAACGGAATTCTTGAAAGTTCTATTTTTCCCATGAAAAAATTAAACCCTGGCAAGAAGCTGCCACAAGTTAAAATATCTAGATACGAAATGTGATTGGGGCAAAAAATGAGCTGTTGATTTTTGGGCAAGCGCTGTTCATACCTTACAATGGGTATCACAAAACACATGATGGACGTTACCTTACCCCATATTTTACGAAGTCCATGCGCCAATCGATAGGTCTTTGGCGATAACAAAAGCAAGTACAAAAACGGATAAATCACAAGGAAAAGCGACACAAACCAAAAGCCTGCCCAAGCCAACCAAATTCTGCCCAATAGTATCCGCATCGTTGAAAAAGTTGTTTACGGATTTCGTTTTAAGTTCCAAACAAACACCAAAAGAGCCACCACCATACTCGTAGATACGCACATCATCAGTTCAAAACTGCCGAATGAAGATGGACTAATTTTCACATTGAAATTGTCTTTCATCATTGCTTTTTGCTTGGGTTTATCCACTGCCAATACGCTGGCGTCGGCATCGATATTCTTTTCGATGGCTGCAAACTGCAAACTTCTCCAATCGTCAATGATTTCTGTTTTGTTGTAGTAAATGTGTTGATACGCAGCGATGTTGGTGGCCGCCATGATCAAAGACATCATCAAAGAAAAAAACAAGGCTTTACCCATATTGATGGGCTTGTCGGTTTGCATATTCATCAAACCCTTCACAAACAGATAAACACCGATACCCGGTATTACCAGGTTAAAAAACATCGGGAAAAAAGAAGCCACGGAAACCGTTTTGTACAATCCATTGAGGTATTGAACCAACAACATGGAGGCACTCAGTGAGCCAAATGCAATTCCGTAAATAAAAACACGTTTAAACACAGCGCAAAAATAGGAAAAGCCCCGGCTAAATACCTGAAACTTCCAAAAAGAAGACGAATCGCCTTATGCGTAATCGTCGTCCTGACGATCGTACTCGTCAAAATCGTATTCTGGCAACAAGGTGGTTTTCACATGACCAATGGTTTCAGCCAATCCATCGCTGAATTTGTTGAAATCCTCTTTGTACAAATGAATTTTCATTTTTACAAAATTGCCATCGTCGAATTTGCTGCGTTTACTTTCAGTGATGGTAATGTAATAATCATTGTTTCTTGTGGCTTTCACATCGAAAAAATAAGTGCGCTTACCAGCACGAACACGCTTTGAAAAGATCTCTTCTTGCGAATCTCTGTTGTAGTTTTCTTCCTGCATCATCTTCTTTTTAATTCGAGAATTCAATTCTCTTGGCAAATATGCAAAAATAATTGAGGTTATGTATACAAAATTATGATAAAAAAATGCGCAAGTGTCAAAATAACGCTTTTCGAGGCCTTTGCGCTGTTAATCAGTGCTTTGACTTTCGTTAAGGTTCTTATAGTAATCACATCGCAGCAACAATTCATCATGGGTTCCGATGTCTAAAACGCCACCATCCTCCAAAACCACAATTTTATCTGCCATTTTGAGTGGGGCAATTCTGTGTGAAACAATTACTGCAGTTGCATTTTTGAGCCAGTTTTCGAGGTGCTCGATGATGGTTCTTTCCGTTTCCGCGTCTACCGCACTCAAACAGTCATCAAAAACGTATAATTCCGCTTTTTTAATCAGCGCCCTTGCCACGCTCACCCTTTGTTTTTGACCGCCAGACAAACTCACGCCACGTTCACCCAGCAATGTATCAAGACCTTGTGGCCATTGAGGCACATCTTTCAACAAGCAAGCGGCTTCCACGGCTTTTTGCAAGTCTTCATCGCTGGCCATTCCATCTTCCAATCCAAAGGCGATGTTCTCTCTAATAGTTTCAGAAAATAAAAATACATCTTGAGGCACATAAGCCAATTTCCGTCTAAAATCTTGAATGTCTATGTTTTGCATTGCAACGCCATCCACAGAAATTTGATTCATACCACTCTCAGAAAAATACATGGCCGATATCAATTGGGCTAGGGTAGATTTTCCTGATCCAGTTCTGCCTGTGATTCCCACAATTTCTCCTTTGTTTATAGTCAGAGAAACATCTTTCAAAGCAGGTTGCGATTTCCCTTCGTAGGTAAAAGTGAGGTGGCTAACAGACAGATTGTTTTCGAGCACAAATGGCTTTCCTCCTTGGCTTTGGTGTTCTTCGGCCGTTAAAAATTCATTGATCCTTTTCTGACTCGCCGCAGCTTTTTGAACCAAAGCAGTTGTCCATCCCAAACTCGCCACAGGCCAAATCAACATATTCAAATAAATCACAAATTCCGCCAAATTACCTGGTGTAAATGTGCCTTGTTCAACCGCTTTTCCTCCCATGTAAATCACAATGAGCGTGCTGAGCCCCATCAAAAGGAGCATCATCGGAAAGAACATCGCATTGATTTTGGCCAAATCCATGTTGCGTTTCTTATACTCTTCACCTTCTGATTGAAACTTTTGGCTGAATGTTTCTTCCATACCAAATGATTTAATGATGCGAATTCCAGCGAAGGTTTCTTGGGCACTTGCAGTGATGGTTGAAAGCTGTTCCTGAATCACTTTATTCCCTTTGTTCATTCGCTTACTCACTTGGTAAATCGAATAGGAAAGAAATGGCAACGGGAGCAACACCCATAACGTTAAGGAGGCATTGGCTTGGACCATTTGGTAAATCACCACAACAAAAGTGAAGATCATATTGGCAAAGTACATAATGGCCGGACCAATGTACATTCGAACATTGGAAACATCTTCGCTCATGCGAGAGAGCAAATCGCCGGTCATGTGTTTGCGATAGAAAGACTCACCCAACCTCTGGTATTTGTCGTACAAACGGTTTTTTAAATCATATTCCACCTTTCGCGAAACAACGATCAATGATTGCCTCATGTAGTACATAAATACACCGCGAATGAT
Source organism: Bacteroidota bacterium (assembly GCA_027488495.1). Taxonomy (GTDB): domain Bacteria; phylum Bacteroidota; class Bacteroidia; order NS11-12g; family UBA955; genus UBA955. Next base: position 3,380 of record JAIYBO010000179.1, read on the forward strand.
GGCAACCAAAATGATGGCCAAACCAAAAATGATGGCTGTTTGAAAAATGAGCTTCATCACGATGGCATCGGCGGTGCCGCTCATCCAAACCGACTGTTTAAGGGCTTCATCCAATCCCAATCGAACCAAAACGGGCACAGAAGCAGAAAAAACATTCGTGAGTAAAACACAAAGGATGCCCCAAAGCATCAATTTTCCGTATTTGACCAAATATTGATTGAGAAAATAGAGTTCACGCATGATTTCCACAAAGGTAGTTTAAAGATCAGAAGGGCTATAAACATTGCAGAAAATGTGGGAGATAGTTGGTTTCTTGATGAAAAAAGTACCCATTGATTAGATGATTTGGGTGAGATTGTCAATGAAATGCCTCTTTAGCCACAATTTTGAAACTTTTTCACACTTATATCCACATTTTAAAATATTGTTTCTTATCTTTGCGTCCCATTTGAGAAAGCCATGCAATTAACTGCTGAAAGAAAGAAAGAAATTTTTACCACCTTTGGAGGCGCTGTAAACAACACAGGTAGCACCGAGGCCCAGATTGCAATGTTCACTGAGAGAATCAATTTCATCAGTGCGCACTTGAAGGAATTCCGCAAAGATAAGAGCGCGGAATTGTCTTTGATTAAGTTGGTAGGTAAGCGTAGAAGCTTATTGAACTACTTGATGAAGAAAGACATCTTCAAATACAGAGCGTTGATTAAAGAATTGGGCTTACGTAAGTAAGAACCAACCTTTACACCTTTTACGATTAAGAAAAGCCCCGTTCGCATAGCGAAGCGGGGCTTTTTGTTTAAGAAATTATATAACAATGTTTAAAATACACAAAAAACAATTCGACACTGGTGATGGTAAAATCATCGAGATCGAAACCGGAAAATTGGCCCGTCAAGCCCACGGTAGCTGCGTAGTAAAAGTTGGTAAAACCATGATTTTGGCGTCTGTAGTTTCTAACTATGATGCAAAAGAAGGTGTAGACTTCTTGCCTTTGAGCGTTGACTACCAAGAGAAATTTGCTGCAGTTGGTCGCATCCCCGGTAGCTTCTTGCGCCGTGAAGCGCGTTTGTCTGATTATGAAATCTTGATTTCTCGTTTGGTAGACCGCTGCTTACGTCCTTTGTTCCCCGAAGATTACCACGCCGACACTCAAGTGATGTTGACGTTGATTTCTTCAGATGAGAACATCCTTCCAGATAGTTATGTTGGATTGGCTGCTTCAGCTGCTTTGATGTTAACAGATATTCCTTTCTTGGGACCTATTTCTGAGGTTCGTGTGGGTAGAATCGACGGCAAGTTCATCGTGAACCCTACTAGAGAAGAATTGGCATTGTCTGATATCGACATGTTGGTTGGTGGAACTGCCAATGACTTGAACATGGTTGAAGGTGAATTGAAAGAATTGTCTGAAGAAGAGTTCTTGGAAGCCTTGAAATTTGGTCATGAAGCTGTGAAATTACAGTGTGCTGCCCAGATGGAATTGTTGGCTGAAATGGGTGGTCGCAAGCCAGTTCGCGAATACAATCATGAAGACAACGATGCTGAATTGCGCGAGCGCGTGATTGCAGAAACCTCTGCAGATATCCGTAAAGTAGCCGAAAGCGGCGCACCTAAAAATGAGCGTACCGCTGCATTTAAGGCCATCATTTCTGAATATTGCAAGCAATTCGAAGGTCATGAACAAGAATCTAGAATGGTTCGTTTGGCCAAGAAATACTTCCATGAAGCAGAATACAATCAAATGCGTGAAATGATCTTGGACAGTGGCCGTCGTTTGGATGGTCGTACAACAACCCAAGTTCGCCCTATCTATACTGAAGTGGATTATTTGCCAGCTGCACACGGTTCTGCTGTGTTTACACGTGGTGAAACTCAATCATTGACTACTGTAACTTTGGGTGGTAAAATGGATGAGCAATTGTTGGATGCTCCAATGTTGCACGGACATAGCCGTTTGATGTTGCACTACAACTTCCCTGGTTTTTCTACGGGTGAAGTAAGACCTAACCGCGGTCCTGGTCGTCGCGAAATCGGTCACGGAAACTTGGCGTTGCGTGGTTTGAAGGCCATGTTGCCTGTTGATGTTCCTTATGTAATTCGTATTGTAAGCGATATCCTAGAATCTAACGGATCTTCTTCTATGGCAACAGTTTGTGCCGGTTCTATGGCGTTGATGGATTCTGGTATTCCTATGCAGAAGCCAGTTGGTGGTATTGCGATGGGTTTGATTACTGATGAAACAGGACGTTACACGGTGTTAACCGACATTTTGGGTGATGAAGATCACTTGGGTGATATGGATTTCAAAGTAGTTGGAACTACCGAAGGTATCACTGCTTGTCAGATGGATATCAAAATCAACGGTTTGAAGTGGGAAATGGTTGCTCAGGCTTTGAAACAAGCCAAAGAAGGTCGTTTACACATCTTGGGCGAAATGGCGAAAACCATCACTGCAGGTAAGCCAGAATTGAAGCCACATACCCCACGTGTAGAAATGATTGTGATTGATAAAGAATTCATCGGTGCGGTAATCGGACCAGGAGGAAAAATCATCCAAGACATTCAAGCTCGCACTGGAACTACCATCTCTATCGAAGAGCGTGATGGCAAAGGTTATGTAGAAATTTTGAGTAACGATGGCGATAGCATGGCAGCAGCAGTTGCTATTGTAAATGGCATCGTTGCAATTCCTGAAGTAGGTGGAACATATACTGGAAAAGTTAAAACCATCACTGAATTTGGCGCATTTGTTGAATTTATGCCTGGTAAAGACGGATTGTTGCACATCAGCGAAATCTCTTACGACCGCGTTTCAACCATGGAAGGTGTGTTTACGGAAGGACAAGAAGTGACTGTTCAATTGGTAGAAGTGGATCAGCGTTCAGGCAAGTTCCGTTTGAGCATGAAATCATTGACACCGAAGCCAGAAGGATATGTTGAGCGCGAGCGTGCTCCACGTCCTGAAGGTGGAAGAGGTGGTCGCGATGGTGGTCGTGGTGGCCGCGACGGAGGTCGTGACAATCGCAACCGTCGTTAATTGATTGATTGAAATTTCTTTATAACGATTAAACAAAAAAGGGAGGCAAAGCCTCCCTTTTTTGTTTGGTAATTGATCATTCTCAACGAAAGCCGAATGAAAACAGTTGATGTAAAAACAACTTCTATTATTGATTTTAAAAACCACTAATGATTTGCTTTTTTTTCAAAGAAATTAATTTGTTTGCCTCTAATATCAAATTTACCTAGCATTGTATAATCTTGAGAGAGTGATTTTTGTAATTCATCAAAAATCCCATAGGGTCCTTGATTATCACTGGTTAAAATAAAATCGGGTGGATTGCCAATCAATTCTTTGATTACCCGGTTTCGATTCATTGTGATTTTTTTGTAGACCGCACTTTCAGATTCAATACCACTTTCTGACTCACCAAAAGAAAAAAACACCCAATAAGGGCATGGTAAATATGTTCGATAATGAGAGTTCAAGTACCCATAAAACCTGCCCAAATGCGGATCATCAACATAAATTTTCGCTTTGGGGGGTAATTGGAAATTAATGCTTGTTGTAAAGTTGTTCCAAATTGACTTTTCTTCAGATATTCTTGTGAGTTTGGGATAGTAAGACCCATTGATATAGAGGGGGTCTTTCATCGTTTCAAGCATTGTAGAATGCCCCAATGGCATATTTTTCTTAACTATTTCATTCGATGATAACATCAAAAATATAGTAACTACAATTACAAAATTACGTACCCTATTAATCTGATGACCCAAGCGTGATAAATATTGATTATGAACACATTGAACCAAAATTACCACTGTAAACCAAGTGCAGAGGTACTCCGGTATCTGATAATGTAAATATCCACTAATACCCAGAAGACCAAAGAGTCTTGACCCCGCTACAAAGAAAAAAATTGACACTATGGCAACGATAATCAATTTGTTGCTATTTGAAAATTTAGTTTCTTTTTTGAAAATTTTCAAATAGCCAGTATGAACCAATATCAAACTAACAGATAGGAAGACAAACAACTGAATCACATTCACAACCGGTAAACTATCAAAACCAAAGGGTAGTAAAATTTCAAGTACCTTATCAAACCTAAGTACATTCAATTTGGGTCTTCCATAAAAAAATGCAAAGTTTAAATAGTCTAAATAATCAGTCCAAGATCCATTTATAAGCATTACTGCAATATGAATAAATAGAGGAAGCATTAACCCAATTATCCAAAAGACCCATTTTTTAACATCGATAAACGTGAGCCACACAATAATCGCAGGAAGAATAAGTGCAAATGGCTCCTTCACCAAAACAGCGATTCCAACAGCAAGACCCGAAACCAGAATCAATGCATTTTCTCTCGAAGAATCTGTTCTGTTGGTCAATCTTCTATCTACAATTATCTGTAGTAACAGAGAACCTAAAATAATCAAATATGACCCTATTTCTTCAGTATATCCACCAACGAAAAAGGCCGGCCAAAAGAACAATATGGTGCGTAGACTAAATAATAAAAACAGAACTGCGCCCATTCCTATCAAAAATTGGTATTTAATCCAATTGCAAAAAAGTTTACCTACAGCAGCAAGTAATAAAACGAGGCAAGTAGTTTGCAATAGCCATGCTGCGGTGTAATTACTAAAGGGTGGAGGTGAAAAATAGTTTAAATAGAAAATGCCTGGGGCTTTATTGTCAAAAACGTCGGAATACAATCTTTGCCCTAATTTCATTTGGTGCGTGATTGCATCAAAACAACCAGCATCACCATCTAAGGAAGCACCATAATAATGAGAAGAAACAGAGAAAAGGAGAAATCCCAACAAACCCCAAATCAATAGCTTTTTCAATTGAACCATTAATTTTTCGAGATTTTTAGCATTTTTAATAGTACCAATCCCCATAATAATATGCAGGGAAACGCTTTTAATTGAGCGGTTTCTACGATCCAGAATCTAACGGCCTTTGGATAGACGTCTGTAGGTCCAAGTATCGTAAAGAAAAACATCAGTATAAAAGTTAAGATCCACAGCAAGTTTTTTGAATGTATGTATCTCCGCCAACTAATAACTTGGACAGCTTGGTTTGAAAGAAAATTTGATTCAACTTTCTTGTTTTGGTCCTCATGATTATTTGAGCTTTGAGAAGTCTCAAAATGGTTGTTTTCACTAGCAACTAGCTGTGAAAGGGCTAACAGCGCCCCTCCAATAGCAATCACATAAGTCGCGGATTCCGCCATATGATTAAAAATGACCATCCATATTAACCAAGAAGCCGCAAAAAGAATTTGCCATCGGTCAAGACTATCAGGATTCAATCGTTTTAGAGAGCCATTTCGCCACAGTTTTTGTTTGACAATTAGTATCAACAACGGAATGCATTGCATGCCCAATCCAAGCATTAAAACGAGGTTTTTATTGGGCTTCAGTCCGAACCATTGTTTCAACCAACCCATGACAGAATATTTTACAAAATAACCGTGGTCATGGGCCAAGAGATTAAACATCGAAGCGTATTGTTTTTGTAAGCCATCCCAACCCAAAATGGGCAATGGCAAAAGGTACAAAACCACAAAGATCACTGGAATTCTCACCAAGGATTTCCTAAAAGCCCAAGGAAAAACAAGCAACATCGCGAAGAACAAAACCCCAAAAAGTTTGATAAAAGCCGTAAGCCAAATGAAAAGTACGGCTTGGGATATTTTGCCATTTTGAAACGCTACGAAAGCAAATAGTAGCAACCCTAACATCAATCCATTGCTTTGGCTATTTAATGCACTTGTAAAGCCTTCTAAAAGCAACAAAATAGAGAATGTTATCTTTCCCTTATTAGATACACCTTTAAGTCGGAAAATGGCCAAAACGGGCAATAGGAGATTGATTGCCGTCCATAAAGTATAGCCCACAGAATCTGGCAACATAGAAAATGGAGCAAACAATAGGGCAAATGTGGGTGGGTATTTGAATAGATCGTACTGTTCTTGGGGGAAATGAATGTATAAATCTTGGTGTTTTATCAAGTGAAAAAAGGACTGTTTAAAGATGATGTAGTTATTGTAGTGGCCATAATATCCACCATCGGCAAATAAATCACCCCAAGGCAAAGACAGATTCCGAATTGAAATGAAGCAAATGGCCAAGATACAAACAAGCCAAACGCCTTTTTCTGTGTTAGGGATTTTGCGATGTTGGTGTTGTGACTCAGTTGGGTTCATGTAGGTTGCTAAATTACGCCAATTTTATAATTGATGATGCTCACACTTGTCCATTCAAACGCGTTGATGTAAGGCTGACCATAAGAATAAAGCAATTTTTGGATGTATAAATAAAAGAGAAAAGGGGGCAAATGCCCCCTTTTCTCTTTTATTTATAACTGACTGAATTATTTTACACGCACTCCATTCTGGAATCCTGCAATAAACGCATCAGCATAACCCAAAGATCTTACCCTTGCTTTTTCTGCGGCAGCTTCAGCTTCTGATTTAAATACCTTGTCTGTGCAATATTTAAAATATCCACCTTGCTGGTATTCATAGATAGCACCTATCCCTTTACTAGCAAATGTACTAGCCGCAATTTGCTGTTTTGAAATGGTAAATTGAATTCTGTACTCCACATTTACACCTTGTTGGATGGGCTTAACAATTGTAGATGATGAAGCAACCACCGGTTGAGGGGGAAGCGGATTAGAAAGAGCTGGTGTTTGAACTGGAGTAACCGTTACAGAACCATTGCTTTTGGGTTGTTGACCTGGCAAGCACGCAGGAGCCTCAACCTTATCCGGCAATCCATCCTCATCACTATCGGTATCCAAATAATCAGGCTTTCCATCGGTATCACTGTCTGCTGGTGTATTTGTTTTTCCTTTTTCCATTGCATCAGGTATGGTATCTCCGTCCGAATCCAAATCCAAAAAGTTGGGCTTCCCGTCATGATCAATATCGTTTTTACCTTCAACTGAATCATTGATACCATCACCATCCGAATCCAAATCCAGGTAATTTGCCAAACCATCTCTATCTAGGTCATCAGAGCCTTCCGCGCGGTCTAACATACCATCGTTATCTGAATCACTATCTAAGAAATCGGGCTGTGAATCCTTATCAGAATCCTTTACACCTTCTGTTTTATCATCAATGCCGTCGCCGTCTGAATCTGTATCCAAATAGTTGGCTTTCAAATCTTTATCAGCGTCACCTGTTTTTTCAATACCATCTGAAATACCATCTCCGTCTGAATCTCTATCCAAGAAATTTGGGAAACCGTCCTTGTCAACATCTCCTCTTCCTTCTGCTGCATCTGGAATACCATCGTTATCCGAATCAGTATCCAAATAATCAGGGATTCCATCAGCATCCGCATCACCACAAATCATGTTGGTTTGAGAAATATCTGCCAAAGCTATATCTGATGCTTTCGGCTTTGCTTCTCCAACTACAGCAGCAGGACTTGCTGTGTCAACTTTAACCACTTTTTGAGCGGTATCCAATACAGAAGTAGACGTTCCACAAGGTAAAATTGCACGGATAATAAATTCCGTTCTTCTGTTTTGTGCGTGATCTACTTCCGAACAAACAACACCATCGGCACATTTATTCAAGAGCCTAGATTCGCCGTAGCCTTTGTAGCCGATGCGATCAGCCGCAACTCCACGTGCAATTACATAGTTGTATGCACCCAAAGCACGATTTTCGGACAGTTTTTGGTTGTATACCGCAGACGCCTTGCTATCTGTATGAGATCCCAATTCAACACTCAAACCAGGATTGTCTTGCATAATCACCACCAATTTGTCCAATTCTCTTTTACTGTCTTCCGTTACTTCAAACTTCGCAGATGCATAAAATATCGGTTTAATATCAAATAGCTTTCCTAAATCATCACCCACTTTATAGGCCTTTGCTTTCAACACAATTTTTCTGCTACCATCTTCCAAATCCACTACACTATCAGCCGTGGCATATCGATAGCCACAAGGATGAGAAGTTACTTGCAGATTGGGGTTTGCATCTTGAGGCGCAATTCCGGTAAATGAGTATACTCCTTTTTCGTCTGTTACTCCTTTCGTTGCAATTTCACTGTCATTCAAATCATCAATTGCTACTTCAGCACCTTTTACGGGTAAACCCGTTTCCTCATCAACCACTTCAACCAAAACGGGGCTTTCTTTTGCTTCTTCCACTTCTTCCTCAGCGGCACCCACCCAACGGAAGAAATATAAGTTGTCATCTATTCCTTTTGAATAACGATTTGAAGTAATGGTTCCCCAAGCATCTCGATCGTGGATTTGGGCTGCAAAATCATCATAAGAAGAGTTAATGGGTTTACCTGCATTCAACACCAAATTGGTGTTCATATCCAGAAAAAACACATCCAATCCGCCGAAGCCCAAATGGCCGTCTGACGAAAAGTAAAATTGACCTGAATCGCTGTAACTAGGGAAGTTATCTCTTAAAACTGTATTGATTTCCGGTCCCATATTTTTGGCTTCACCAATTTTTAAACCATTTTCATCATTCTGTAAAATGGGGGCCTCATACAAATCTGATTTACCAAAACCTCCCGGCATATCTGAAGCGAAAACCACCTTCGTCCCGTCTGGTGAAATAACCAAATCTGCCACAGAAAAGTCAAGATTATTCAATTGAAATGGTATTTCAATCCATTTTTTGGTTACTGCATTTTGGCGAATTGCATAAATCTGCAGAACGCGCTCTCTATTTGCATTTTTCTTCTTGGCGTTTCTAGTTACATAAACAAATCCCGAGTTGGGATCTACAAAACTCACATGCTGGTGAACAGCTGATTTGTTATTGGTAATCGCCTTACCAAGACCAAGCATACTGTCCAAATATTTTGCCTTATGAATTTGATAATAAGATTGTTCGTGCCACAAAGAAATTGACTTTTTCAAACCAGCTTCCGTGTGTGTAGAATAATAAGCATCCCCCTTTTTATCGGCAACCAGCGCATATTCACCCTGTTTGGTATTACTCACAAA
>JAIYBO010000124.1 GCA_027488495.1 Bacteroidota bacterium
AAAAAACACCCCAAACAATAAAACGCGTTTTAGCATCTGCAACAAATTTACTCAACAACAAGAACTTGGCACAGTTATTTTACCGAAATTTGCACCGCAGATGAGTTCACGGCCCTACTACAACCCTTCAGAAATCCCTTCTACTCAACCTTTGGTAATTACACAGGGTACTTTCGATGGCGTGCATTTGGGACATCAAAAGGTACTGAAACACGTGGTAACATTGGCCAAATCAAAAAATGCCAAAAGCCTGCTTATCACCTATCATCCTCACCCCCGATTGGTGATCGACCCAAGCAATCAAGACCTGAGAATGCTCAGCAGCATCGAAGAAAAAGCAAAAGCCGTGTACGACCTAGGTGTTGATTTTGTTTTGGTTTTACCATTCACCACCGAATTCTCTCAAATGTCGCCCAGAGATTTTGTCGCCAAAATATTGGTTGAACAACTTCATGTCAACACCATCGTAATTGGTTACGACCACCGGTTTGGACGCAACAGAGAAGGCGATTTCCATAGCCTTGTGGCCCTATCCAAAGAATTTCATTTCGATGTGGAGGAAATTCCCGCTTCAGAAATTGACGCCATTGCCATTAGCAGCACCCGGATCCGCAAAGCGCTATCAAACAAACTCTTACAGGAGGCGAACCAATTACTCGGCAAACCATACATACTATCCGGTATCGTGGTTCAAGGCAAACAACTCGGCAGAACCATCGGTTTTCCAACGGCCAATGTAAAAATCAATGACCCTTACAAACTCATTCCGCCCCGAGGCGTATATGCAGGATATTGCATCGTGGAAAATCAAACCCACAAAATGGTTTGCAACATCGGCGTGAGACCCACAGTGGATGGTGAACAATTGACCATCGAAGCCCACATTTTCGGATTTGACAAAAACATCTACGACCAAGACATTTCATTGTTTTTGGTACAGTATTTGAGAAATGAGCAGAAGTTCGATTCATTGGACTCGCTCAAATCTCAGATACTTATTGATGCACAACAAGCCCAATCATTGGTCGTTTTGGATTAAATCCACCTGCCTTTTGCTGATTTTCTTATCAGTAAAGCCCGCATTTTCGCAGGAAGACGATGGAGAATTTGAGGACGAAGAATACGGCGATTTCATTGTAGAGGATTCATCATGGATGAAATCCACAGACTCTGTTCAACTGTACTACGAGGAAGGGGAATTCACCATACCCGGCATGCTACCTGAATATGATTTTTATGCATTTTGGGACACAATGCATGTGGATGCCTACCGGTTCGACCTGAGAAAACTTCAAGAAACCATTCCATTAACAATTCTAGAAATGGATTGCGACTTCGCCATGCCCATTTACGGCAGAACCAATTCACCTTTTGGGTGGCGACATGGCAGACCACACACCGGTATCGACCTCCAACTAAGAACTGGAGATTCTGTTTATGCTGCATTTGACGGGGTAGTTAGAATGAGCAAATACTATAATGGCTATGGGAATTGCGTTGTAGTTCGCCACTACAATGGCCTCGAAACATTGTACGCTCACTTGAGCAAACTCGATGTCCGTCCGGGCACACTCGTAAATGCTGGCCAATTATTGGGACTTGGCGGATCAACAGGACATAGTACCGGTCCGCATTTGCATTTTGAAATCAGATTTTTGGGAAGGCCCCTAAACCCAACCGCAGTGATTGACTTCCCCAACGAAACGGTGAAAACAGACACCCTAAACGTGGAGTCGAAGATTTTTCAGATGCCAGCAGGTAGCTATCACTACAAAAAACGCAGAGGTTCTTATCGCCGGGGCAGGTCCAAATCTAGAAAAAGAAGATATTCTTACCACATTAGAATAGAAGAAGTGTCTCAATCGTTATACAGAGTATAAAAGGTTGAGTTGATTCAACTATTTTTGTATTTTCTGTGAGCATACAAGTCAATCATTTATCGAAACGCTACGGCAGTCAAATGGCTGTGAACGACATTTCGTTCAACATTCCATCAGGCGAAATCGTGGGATTTTTGGGACCAAACGGTGCTGGAAAATCCACAACGATGAAAATATTAACCGGCTACATCCCGGCTTCTCAGGGCGATGCCGTTGTTTGTGGCCTCAACCTCAATACAGATAGCTTGGCTGTGAGAAAACTCGTGGGATATTTACCCGAACATAACCCCTTGTACCTCGACATGTATGTTACGGAGTATTTGCTATTTGCCGCGGGGATTGCGGGTGTCAAAAACCCCAAAAGTGCCCTGGAAAAATCCATTGAGCTTACACAGTTAGCCCCCGAAAGAAACAAAAAAATCTCTCAACTCTCTAAAGGGTATAGACAACGTGTGGGTTTGGCGCAAGCGTTGATCCATGATCCTCAAGTACTCATTCTAGACGAACCTACCTCGGGCCTAGACCCAAACCAAGTGGTGGAAATGAGAAATGTGATCAAGAATCTCGGCAAAGACAAAACCGTTTTACTGAGCACCCACATCATGCAAGAAGTTGAAGCCATGTGCAACCGCGTGATATTGATCAATAAAGGAAAAATTGTGGCCGATGATTCACTGCAAGGATTGAAAAATTCATCACCCTCAGAATCTCTGGAATCCATCTTTAGACAATTAACCAGCCATGTGGGAAATATTTAAAAAAGAAATTCGCAGCTTTTTGGGCTCTTTCATTGCCTATATAGTGATGGGTGTTTTTCTCATCATTACTGGCATTTTCATGTGGCTCATCCAAGGAAATAACGTGCTAGACCTTGGCGTCGCTAGCCTACAAGTGATGTTCAACATCGCCCCCTACATTCTCATCTTTTTGGTTTCAGCCATTACGATGCGAAGCCTCAGCGAAGAACGCAGATTGGGCACCATTGAAATATTGACCACCCGTCCGGTGAGTGACATTTCCATTTTGATGGGCAAATATTTGGCTGCCGTAGCACTCATCGTTTTTACTTTGCTACCCACCCTATTCTATTACTACACCATCCACTCTTTGGCCGACCCTTTACAAGGTATCGACACGGGTGGGACATGGGGTTCTTATCTCGGTTTGATTTTGCTTGCCGCCAGTTATGCAAGCATAGGTATGTTTGCCTCTTCTCTCACCGACAACCAAATTGTTTCACTGATTATTTCAATGGTACTTTGTTTCTTTTGGTACGGCGTTCTAAACCTGCTTGGCGATATAAAAGCGCTTGATGCCATTGGCAAGAGCCTTGAGTGGTTTGGCTTGGATTTCCATTACCAATCAATCAGCCGTGGTGTTCTAGATACACGAGATATCATTTACTTTTTGGGTTTCATCGCCACGTTTATCGGTGGTACTAAGTTGGTCTTTGAAAGCAGAAAATGGTGATGAAAAAGTATAACCATCGCAACCAATCCCTATTAGAATTCATCACTCTTTTGGTGGTGGTAGTTGTTGCCAATGTCCTTGGGAATTTCTACTATAAGCGCATCGACTTAACCAGCGAAAATCGCTACACGCTCTCCGAAACCAGCAAAAAACTGTCTGCTGGGCTCAAAGAAAAACTGTATTTTAGGTTGTACCTGGATGGCGAAATGTCGGCCCGATTCAAAAACCTCAGAAATGAAATTCGAGATATGGCCTATGAGTTTAGAGAACTCTCTGGCAGAAAAATTGAAATTGAAATCATCGACCCTTTTGAAGGCAAACTCACATCAGAAATTTCAGGCATTTTAGAGGATTTCCAATCCAGAGGGATACTCCATCAGCGCGATATCGACGATGAGGGCAGCAATTCAACGGTCATTAAAAACATCATCCCCGGCGCAGAGGTAAGTTATGCTGGCAAAACCGTAGCAATCAATTTTTACGAACATGATGTAGCCCTTGATGCCGACAACAACATCAAAAGAGCCATCGACAATGTAGAGTACGAAATTGCCAACGGATTGAGGCAATGCATCTTAGACAAATCCAAAAACATCGCAGTTGCAGACGGATCGGGTGAAATGATCGACAACCGTGTGGCAGACTTCGCTCAGGAATTGAGTAAATACTACAATGTTTCGGCATTGAACTTGAATGTTTCAGACCCAAAATCGGCGGAACCTTTTGTAGAAAAACTGAAAGCGCTCTCTAACCCAGACGATGCCGGCAGTGTTTTGATAGAAAGTCTGCAAAAACGCTTGAATCTGAACGACTTGTTGCTTGTAATCAAACCTGCCAAAGATTACACACCCGCAGAATTGTATTTGATCGATCAATTTGCCTTGAAAGGCGGAAAAGTCATTTGGATGATAGATCCTGTACACGCCGAGATCGACAGCTTTGAAAACAACAGCCAACTCATCGCCATGGACAATCAGTTGGAAAACATTTCCGCATCGCTGTTTCATTACGGTGTAAAACTGGAAACCACTTTGCTCATGGACGCCAATTGCAATGCGATCCCTATCCCTGTTGGTGGAAGACCTGAGATGATAGATTTCTATTATTTCCCAGTATTCATGGCATCTACATCACCACACATCATCAACAGAAACGTGGGTCCAATTTGGGGTCAATTCCCGGGTACGCTGACAGCCAAATCAAAAACGAACTTAAACATCACTCCGTTGTTGAGCAGTTCGCCATATACAAAAACCATCCAAGCGCCTGCCACTGTTGACTTGGAAACCGCTTATATGCAGTCTCGAGACGATCGTTATCGCTCTACTTTGAGGGGCGGTAGCAAACTGTCGGGCGTACTCATGGAAGGCAAATTCGAATCACCTTTCATTTACCAAAAACATTACGATGGCGTGCCGTTCATACCCAATGGCAATAGCAAAATGATTGTAATTGCCGATGGCGATATCATGCGAAATGGCATATCTGGTAGAGGTGGCATTTACCCAACCGGTTTTGATCGATTCACAAAAACCACTTTTGCCAACAAAAAATTCTTGCTCAATTGTATCGATTATTTGATCGACGACAATGGCTTGATTGAGATTAGGGCGAAAGAAAAAACTTTGCGTTTGTTAGACAGCGAAAAAACCCGTCTCGAACGCAGTTATTGGCAATGGTTCAACTTGCTTGCACCTTTGAGCAGCATCTTGGCCTTTGGCATTTTAAATCACATTTTACGCAAACGCAAATACCAAGTTTAAACACATGTACGATTTCATAGAAGGAAACATTGAATCTTTGAATCCCACGCATGTGGTGATTGGCAATCAAGGATTGGGTTATATCGCCGCAATCAGCCTAACCACCTATGAAAAAATCAAAGGGCATAAAACGGCGAGGTTATTTGTTGATCTGTTGTTCAAGGTGGAAAATCAAAGCCCCGTTTCGATGAACCTTTACGCGTTTGCCGACCCCGATGAACGTCACATGTTCAGAATGCTCACCAGTGTATCGGGTGTAGGCAACAATACTGCGATGTTGATGTTAAGCAGCTTGGCCCCCGACGATCTGGCATCAGCCATACTCAATGGCAACGTTGGCCTATTGAAGAGCATTAAAGGGATTGGAGAAAAAAGTGCTCAAAGGATCGTGCTAGAATTGAGAGACAAAATGGCCGTGGGGAAAAAATCCATGGGATTTGGTATGCAATCTGGCGTGAGCGATCATTTCTCTGAAGCCTTGGCCGCACTCACTACATTGGGCTACCAAAAAGCCAATGCGGAAAAAGCCCTGATGAAAATCAGCAAGGAATTGGGTGGCACCGCAACCATAGAAGAATTGATAAAAAATTCACTGAAAATACTTTAACTTGCAAAACCGACCAAAATTACGCCTATTCGCAAAACAGCTACGCAACGATTAGAAGTTTACAGCATGAAGTTTTACGCAATACCTGCACGCGACCGCCGAAAAATGATTTCATTTGGCATGTTGTTGCTTGGCTTTTTGATTGGATTTAGCCAACATATTTCCGCACAATCGGATACCAATTCGCTGCGTTACAAAATCAACCAGCAAAACAATCCAGGCAGCAAAATCGACTTGGAAAACCCCATCAAAACCGAATGGAGGTACAACGCACGCGAAAACCGATACGAAGGCTTTAGAAATCTCGGTTCTTTGAGTTATCCCACAGGCGAATCCATATCAGTCACCGAATATTTTCAAAAACAAGCCAAATTAGACCAAGAATCCTACTTCCGAAATAAATCTCAAAGTGCTTATGCGTTGGGATCCAACAAAGGAGTGAGCGACTTAATCAAAGCCGAGTTAAACAATCCCACTGTTTCCAAAATATTTGGAGAGGGCGGCGTAGACTTCCAACTCAATGGCAGTGCCATGGTGAAATTGGGCGGTAGCATCAACGTGAACCGCAACCCCAATTTCTCTAAAAGACAGCAACGATATTTTGTACCGGTTTTTGACCAACAAATGCAAATCAGCGCCAATGGCAGTGTGGGAGAATTTGTGAAGCTTGGTATTAACTACGATACTGAAGCCGCATTTGAATTTGACAACCAAACCAATTTGGGTTGGAAAGGCAAACCAGACGGAATCCTCAAAGACGTACAAGTGGGTAATGTAAACTTAAACCTACCCACACAGTTGATCAAACCAGCCAATAGCTTGTTTGGCTTTTCAAACACCATGCAGTTTGGAAAAACCACGATCAAAACGGTTTTCTCTCAAAACAAGGGACAAAGTACAGAAACGGTGCTGAAAGGCGGTGCGCAGATGAATGAGTTTAAAATCACCGCAGACAACTACGACCAAAACAAGCACTTTTTCTTATCCCAATTTTTCCGTGAAAATTACAACAAATCGTTAGAAAACTTGCCCATCGTTGCCAGCGGCGTGATCATCAACCGAGTAGAGGTTTGGGTTACGAATAGAAATGCCAACGTTGAAACACCCCGCGACATTCTCGCATTTCAAGACTTGGGTGAAGCCAACCCCTATCGCACAGCGTTGGGTAATTCCCCATTACCACAATCAAGTAATGGTGCAAACAGTTTATATGCAAAAATTACAGCCGACCCAGACGTAAGAATGACTGGTAAGGCCATTGACCGTGTGTTTGCCAACATGCCTTATTTTGAGCAAACGGTGGATTTCGACATGCTCAATTACGCACGTCAGTTAACCGACAAAGAATTCAGCTTGAATTCTCAATTGGGCTATATCTCTTTGAATCAACCGCTGAACAACGATGAAATTCTTGCCGTTGCATTTGAATACACTTACAACGGAGAGGTATTCCAAGTGGGAGAATTTTCTCGCGACGTTGCACCGGGCAATCAACAACTGTTGTTTTTGAAAATGTTGAAAGGCAACACCATCAGAACCCGACTTCCAATGTGGAAGCTGATGATGAAAAACATCTACGCATTGAACACTTACAGTTTGAGCCTGGAAGATTTTAAACTCAATTTGATCTATGCAGATGATACAACCGGTGGCGATTACAATTACTTACCCATTGGAAATGCGAATTGCCCTGCCCTAATAAATGGAAATCCATTGATCCGCGTAATGGGCTTAGACAAACTGAACAGACAGCAAGAAGCCAAGCCCGATGGTGTTTTCGATGCCATCGAAGGCCTCACTGTAAATACACAATACGCAAGAATCATATTCCCAGTAACTGAACCATTTGGAGATTTCTTGAGGGATCAGTTCAACGGCAGAAACGATTTGGGCGATTACTATTGTTACGATGCCTTGTACGACAGTACAAAATGGCTCGCTCAACAAGATGTAAAGCACAACAAGTTCTTTCTTCAAGGAAGCTACAAAAGCAGCAATGGCGCCGAATTATTCCTAGGAACTACCAATCTTCAACGAGGCTCGGTGCGGGTAACCGCCAATGGAAGACCTTTAACAGAAGGCATGGACTACGAAGTAGACTATGCATTGGGCAGGGTTAAAATCATCAATGAAGGATTGTTGAGAGGTGGTGCAGAAATCAGGGCCAGTGCAGACGGACAGAGCTTCTTCAACATTCAACAAAAGACATTACTCGGTGGTAGGGTTGAACATAAGTTCAATAAAAAATTGATTGTTGGTGGTACCGCCCTTCACATGTATGAAAGACCATTAACCACCAAAACCAATTTCAACGAAGAACCTCTGCTCAATACAATCATTGGCGCGGATGTGGCCTACAGCTCGAAATCCAGGTTTTTAACAAAAATCATCGATGCACTGCCCTTCTTGGAAACAAAGGAAACATCGAACATTACCGCTTACGGTGAATTTGCGAAAATCTTCCCCCACAACCACAAATCACAGGGCGATCAGAGAGGTGTATCCAACCTTGAAGACTTTGAAAACGCAGAACTCACCAATGACCTAAAAAACATCAGCAATTGGGTTACTGCGTCCATTCCACAAAAACAAGAAGACAAATTCCCCGATACGAAAAACTCCGACAAGTTGACTTGGATGAATCACCACGCGGCGATGAGTTTTTACACCATTGATCAATTGTTTTATCGTGACAACGATATGCCCGACAACATCAAACAGCGTGTAGACAACATTCTCAGCGACCCCTTCCAACGCCAAGTAGACCAACGTGAACTTTTCCCCCAAAGAAATTTCCCTCAAGGAACACCCACCATATTACCTACTTTGGACATGTACTTCAGACCCGCCGTTCGAGGTATGTACAACTATAACAGCGATCCTTCACAAATTAACGACAAGGGACAACTCTTGAATCCGGAGCTCAGCTGGGGTGGTATAACTAGAAAAATCGACCAAAATGATTTTGAAGCTGCCAACATCGATTACATCGAAATATGGATGTTAGACCCTATGTCTGACAACACAAACTTAAAAGGTGAATTGCTTTTGCATTTGGGAAATGTGAGTGAAGACATTTTGCCTGACCGCAGAAAATCGTTTGAAAATGGTTTGCCCACAAGCAACAGCAGCACCACAGAAACAGACACAACCAATTATGCGTTGGTTCCAAGCGGTCCGCAAATTAACTTTGCTTTCGATAACAATTCTGCCACCCTAAAAAGCCAAGATTTGGGATTAGATGGAATGAATGATGCACAGGAAGTTGCTCATTTTGACTCTTCATTGCTCAAGAAAATTGCGGCAAATTTTGGCGCAGGATCCAAATACTATCAAGACGCAACAACAGATCCTAGCAACGACAATTACACGCATTATTTAGAGTCAACCTATGACGCCTTAGACGCAGACATAGTAGGTCGTTACACACGAATCCAAGGCCTTCAAGGCAACTCGAACAACGAGAAATATACGGGCAAATACAGCGACATGCCGAAATCTTCAACCCCCATCCCCTCAGACGAGGATGTGAATAGGGACTTTACGTTGAACCAAAGTGAAGACTACTACCAATACCGCATCAAAATTAGCGCTGCGGATATGCAAATTGGTCGCAATTACATCACCGATGTGGTAGACAATCGTGTAAAACTGAGAAATGGCAAGGAGAGAAATATCAAGTGGTATCAGTTAAAAATACCCATCAAGGAATTTGAAAAAGCCGTTGGTAACATTAGCGATTTCAAAAGCATCCGCTTCATGCGCATGATCATGACGGGCTTCAACGATACAGCCATTTTGAGAATGGGCTACATCAACATGGTGAGAGCCGATTGGCGCAGGTATACCAACTCATTGAAAACGCCAGGCGTGATTGTCCCACAAGATCCCAATGACGGCACCAAATTCGTAGTGAGCACTGTTAACATAGAAGAGAACAGCAAACGTTCACCCATTGCCTATGTATCACCTCCAGGTATCGACCGCGTTCAAAACATGGCCAGTTTGGGAACTGTTCTGGAAAACGAACAATCACTGTCGTTACAAGTATGCGAACTAAAAGCAGGTGACAGCCGGGCAGCCTTCAAAACCACTACTTTCGATGCCCGCAACTACAAAAGAATGCAGTTATTCATTCACGCGGAAGAAAGTCAAGGCACTACAATCAACGATGGTGAAGTAGCCGCTTTCATTCGATTTGGTACTGATTTAACTTCGAATTACTACGAATACGAAATTCCGCTTACCATGACCCGCGGAACAGTGAACATGAATGCCAACAACGCCGATCAACTGATTTGGCCTGCGGCCAACCTCATGGACTTTGCTTTGGATTCGTTCTATGATTTAAAAATTCAACGACAAAACGCGGCTTGGCCCATGACAGCGCCATTCATTCGCTTTACGGGCAAAGGCAAAATCACGGTAATGGGATTGCCAGATGCCGGAAACCTGAGGGTTATGATGGTGGGTATCAAAAACAACTCCAACTCCCCAAAGTGTTTTGAAACTTGGTTCAACGAATTGAGGGTGAAAGAAATTGCAAACAAAGGTGGTTACGCCACCTTGGCCAACATACAAATGCAGCTGGCTGACTTTGGTCAACTCAACATGGGTGGAACCATCAGAACAATTGGGTTTGGCGACGTTGACAAAAAACTGAACGACCGAAGTTTGAGCACCAACTTAAACTACGATATCGCATCAAACCTTGAACTTGGAAAATTCTTTCCAAAGAAAGCTGGCGTAAGCATTCCAATGTATATGGGATACTCTGAAAGTTACGTTCGCCCCAAATACTACCCACTAAATCCAGACCTTGAGTTAAAAGCGTTCCTTTCAGGCATCGCCGATATATCTACCCGTAATGCTGTAAAAAAGGCAGCAGAAGAATACAACTCACTTTACAGCATCAACTTCAACAACGTAAGAGTGGCTTCTGCTATGGGCAAAATGCCAAAAATTTGGTCGCCAAGTAATTTCGTGTTGGGATACAGTTACCAAAACAATTACAGAAGAAACCAACAAATTGAGGAGTATTTCATCAAAACCAGTCAAGCCACAATTGGATATACTTACAACAAAAACACCAAGTATATAAAGCCCTTTAGGAAAATAAAATCAAAAAACTTGGCCTTATTGAGGGATTTCAATTACAACTTGATGCCATCAAGTTTCAGTACCCAAATGCAAGCAAACAGGTTGTATAGCGAACAACAAGCCAGAAACAACAATAAATTCATCCAAGTAAATCCAAGGCTGTTTGATAAAAACTTTACCTTGTTGCGCAATTTCAACACCAACCTCCCATTGACTGAATCCATTAAAATCAATTATTCGGCCAATATTACCTCACGGATACAAGAACCTTATGGCAGGCTCGACAATGAATTCAAATTGGATTCTGTGAGAAAAGAATTTCTCAGTTTGGGTAGAATGACCAAATTCTATCAAAATGTAAATGCCACTTACACCTTACCATTTGCAAAGTCAAAATACACAAGATGGATCAACACCACTGTCACCTATGTGGGCAGTTATGAGTGGAACCAGGCTCCGCCAGCTTTTGAATCACTTGGAAATCGTTTACAGAATGGGCAAGATATCAATGTGAGCGGACAGTTCAACTTCACTCAACTGTACTCGCAAATTCCTTGGCTGAGGGATTTGGAAAAACCAAAAAAATCAAAAAAAACCGCTGCCCCATCCACACCAAAACCCAAAACCGACGAAGAAGGTCCAACCTTTGAAAGTGCATTACAAAAGGGCGCACCTGAAACAAAAAAGGCCAATCCTGCCAAAATTTTTGTTGGGAACTTTGTAAGTATGCTGAAAAATGCAGGATTCAGTTACCAATTAAAAGAGAACACTGAACTACCTGGCTTTGCTTACAAACCCGATTATTTTGGTAACAACTTCAAACACATGCAACCAGGCATGGGCTTCGTGTTTGGCCTACAAGACCCCAACCTCAGATATAAACTCTCCGAATTAGGGGCATTAAAAATGGATAGCAGGCAATCCAATTTTTTCAGAAACAACAAAACTGAAAATTTCACTGCCAACGTCACCATTGAACCAATTAAAAATTTCAGGATTCGTTTGGATTTCGCCCGGAATCATACCCAAGGTACCCAAGCGATTTTCAAATATGATGGATTTGCCTGGATGGACCAAGGTTTAACTCAAACAGGAAATTTCAACGTAACGGGGATGTTCTTCAGAACTCACTTCGTGAAAGATGATGTGATTGCCAACAATTCAGACAACCACACCAATGCCGTATTCACTCAACTCTTGGGCAACAGATACACTGTTGCACAACGATTATCCCTCAATCGATTGGGTGCCTATCAAACAGATACCTTCAGCAAATTCCCCATGGGTTACAGCAAAAACTCACAAGATGTATTGGTGGGCGCTTTCTATGGCACATATGCCGGCCAAGACGTGGGATATAGCGATATCAGCGGTTTCCCAGCCATTCCCCTACCCAACTGGAATGTGAATTACAACGGACTTACCAAAATCAAATTTTTGGGAAATAGATTCAGCAATATCAACATCAAACACGCTTATACCGGTCGCTATTCAATTGGAAATTATACCCAAAACTTGAGATACGACCCATATGAATCTGTTTTGATGGGCAAAGACCTTACCCCCAAATTCCAAATTGCAGATGCAACCATATCGGAAGGGTTCTTCCCATTAATTGGATTGAATTTAACCACTAAAAATAATTGGACCGTGGGTATGGAATACAAACGTTCACGCGTTTTGAAACTGTTTGCTGCCAGCTTTAACCTCACAGAGATGAGGAACAATGAATTCCAATTGAATGCGGGATACCGCACCACAGGATTAACATTGCCCTGGCGCAAAAATGGCCGTTGGGTATACTTACCGAATGATTTCAGATTCGACATGACCGTAAGTGTAACCGACAACGTTACAGTAATTCGCAAAGTAGACCTAAATGTAAACAAGTACAATGCGGGTATGAAAAACATTCGGATTAGCCCAAGTATCACCTACCAAGTGAATCAAAAAATCAATTTGGCATTAAAATACAATCGCGTAGTTATGGATCCAAAAGTGGCAACCCAGTTTTATACCGCACTCACCGATTTTGGAATAGAAGCCAGATACACATTCAACTAAGCGACAATGAAAAAGCCGTGGCGTATACTCCTTTTGTTTTGGTTTATGGGTTGGAATCTTGTCCAAGCTCAAATGATTCAAACCGGACAATGGAGAACCCATTTGAGCTACAAAAACGCACTCATTTGTGAAGCAAGCAATCGATACGTTTACGCCGCGTCGAAGCAAGGATTTTTCCGGGTAATGATGAATTACAGTGACATGGAAAAATTGGGCAAGGACGAAGGATTTGCCAATAACGAAGTCACTGCATTGTCTTACAACCAAGAAAAAGACATCCTTTTCATTGGGTATTCAGATGGAAACATCGACATGCTCTTGAATGATCGCACAATCGTGAACATTTCAGGATTTAAAAACAAGTTATTACAAGGCGATAAACGCATTTTGTCGTGCAATTTTCACCAATCAGAAGTCATGGTTTCAACCTATTTTGGGTTGTTGGTGATCAATTTAAATAACTTTGAAATCAACGACAGTTATTCTACCATAGGACCAGGCGGCAATGCAATCCCCGTATTCTCCTCAGCTATCGTAGGTGATTCCATTTACATTGGCACAGACAAAGGCGTGCGTTTCGCAAAATGGTCGAAATCGGTAAATCTCAATGATTTCACTCAATGGCAATGGGCTGTAGAAAATGGTAAAATCGCCACACAACTTACGGCATTTCAAGGAACATTGTTGTTTGAGAGCGATACCACCGTATATCAATGGAACAAGGGATTGAGTCAATTCTTACCCGAAAAAAGAGCCGTGGCCAGAATTTGGACGAATTCATTTGGTACCCATATCGCGCGACAGGGAGAAATACGCACCTGGACCAATGGTAACGCAACAACTGAATCCATCAATTTGGTTTCGGGAATCACCCAATTTAAAGACGGTATTTATTGGTTTTGCACCGGCATAGGTCCTGGCGTTATCAAAAAAGACCCCAACGGCGAAATCGCCTACATGCCTGATGGACCTGCAGACCCATCCATATTCCGGATGACCCAAAACGCCGCAGAAATCTTGGCAACAGGGGGTGGTGTGAGCTCAACATTTGGCAATGCCTTTAACAATGCTGGGTTTTACATATTTACACCTGGGGGTTGGAAAAACAACCTCTCCTCCCCGTTCAATACCAACATGTACGACTTTACATTCGTACAATATATTAAATCAAAAAATTGGTACATGGCTGCCACCCATTCCAATGGGATTCTGGTGATCAAAGATGGTGTGGTAATCAATCGATACGATGAAACCAACAGCCCACTGAAGCGTTTACCACCCCTCAACCTGATCAAAGTTTCAGGCATCGCCGAGGATAGCAAAGGGAATATATGGATCGCAGCATTTGGATCTGATGAGCCCTTATTTTGTTTAACCAAATCGGGCCAATGGAAAATCGTTCAAGTGCCATCCACTTGCAAAGAGGTAAAAGATTTAAGCATCGATTATTTGGATCGCAAATGGATGATATTGCAAACAGGCGGTATTCAGGTATTCGATGAAGGCAAAAGCATCGACGCCACATCGGATGACAAAAGCATTTTCATAGGCACCCAGCAAGGACTTATCACATCTGAGGTATTGTCGGTAAAAAGCGATGACTTGGGTTATACGTGGATTGGCACCAATCAAGGGTTAAATGTATACTCAGGTTCTTCTGCATTGTTCACCAACCCAAAAGTTGACAGGTACATTGTAGACCAAGATGGTAATGTAGGGTATTTGATGGGGGAAGAAACGATCAACGACATTTGCATCGATGGTGGTGGTAGAAAATGGATGGCCACAAACAACGGCTTGTTTTTGGTAGAGCCCTACGGTCAGCGCGTGATGAAGCATTTCAACACCAATAACAGTCCACTATTATCCAACAAAATCATCTGTTTGGGTCAGATAAATACCACTGGAGAATTGTTTGCGGGGACAGACAAAGGCATCGTATCGTATCGATCAGATGCGAATGAAGCCGCAGAATTGTTCGAAAAAATCAAGGTTTATCCCAACCCCGTGCCACCCGATTATGACGGTTTGATTGCGATTGAAGGTCTCACCAGCAATGCGGAGATCAAAATCACTGATGCCACAGGTAAATTGATTTATCAAACCAAGGCCAACGGAGGCAAAGCAACATGGAATGGACTTAGACTCAACGGCACCAAGCCAAATTCAGGCGTGCTTTTCGTTTTTGCTATTAACACGGATGGTTCTGAGACCGCGATGGGCAAATTCATTTATATCCACAGCAACCCATAAATCCGAATTATTCCTTAACATTGCTTGAGAAATTTCATGCAAATGGTAAAACGCATTTTCAAATATTTGGGCATCGGCATATTATTACTGTTAACGGTGATGTTGGTGAATACGCTGTTGCAAAGCAAACCCGAGTTTAACAAAACCACTGTAAATACCCAAGACCTACTCAAAGACGGTTTCCTGCGTTATTCAGAATCGATACGATTCAGGGTTATTGGTCATGACGATGCAGTAACGAATATTGAACAAAACAAAAGTGAACTACAGCGATTCCATGCATGGATGCGCAAATCTTATCCAATTTTGGCAAAAACAGCCCGTTGGGAAACCATCAATGGCGGCAGTTTATTGATCACAATCAAGGGCAAAAACACTGGTCCAGCCGCGATGTTTTTGGGACATTTGGATGTGGTACCTGCAGACGATAGCACTTTGTGGAAGTACCCACCATTCGAAGGGGAAATTATTGGGGATACTTTGTGGGGCCGAGGCACTTTGGACGATAAAAACGCGGTGATCGCCTTATTGGAAGCCGCCGAGCGGATGCTTGCCAAAGGCCAGCAACCCAAAAATAGCATCATTTTGGCCTTTGGTCAAGATGAGGAAACGGGCGGTGCCGAAGGCGCCGCGCACATCCAAAAACATCTACTCAATAACAAAATCCCCATATCCTTTATCGCCGATGAAGGCTTTGGTGTAATGAAAGGCATCGTCCCAGGACTTGCCAATGACTGTGCCATCATCGGTTTGGCAGAAAAGGGCAACCTCACACTCAAACTAACTGTAGAAATACCTGGTGGACATTCAGCGTGGCCACACCCAGAAAACACAACCTCGGTATTGGCCAACGCGTTATCAAAAATTGAAAATTATCAATTCCCAGCCAAATTGGAAGGTCCTGTGAAAGGCTTGTTCGCAGAATCCGCCCCTTACATGAACTTTGGTTACAAATTTCTCTTTAGCAATCTCACCATCACTGCACCACTTGTTAAAAGTGTATTAACCAACGGCGTGAAAACCGCTGCATCCATCCGAACCACCCACGTTACCACAGTGATTCAGGCCGGCAGTAAAGAGAATGTGGTTCCGCCTGCAGCTCAAGCCCTCATCAATTTCCGGACTGTCCCCAACCACAGCAGCGAGGAAATCATAGAACAAATAAAATCCTTGGTCAACGACGATCGAATCCAAATTTCAAAATTCCAAGGTGCCATTGAATCATCGCCCATATCGCCAAGTGAAGGCATTGGGATCAACGAAATCAAGAAAGCCATTCACGCCACTTTCCCTAAAACTGTGGCAGTACCGGGCCTTGTAATCACAGGAACCGATTGTAAAAACTACACCAAACTCACACCAAGAATCTATCGTTTTGTGCCTTACACATTTTCCAATCACAACCTATCGGGCATACACGGGCGAAATGAATACGTAACCATACAACAATTCACGGCCGCAGTAGGATATTATGAGTATCTGTTTGGTTTGCTCTAAAGTCGAAAAAACCTCAATCCAAAATCTCCACCACGAGTCCATCGTGGGCCAAATCAATGCCATCGGGCAACTCGGAACAAACGTCGTCGTGAAATCCAATTTGATGACTCATGTGCGTGAAATACGTTTGTTTTGCACCCAATTCTTTGGCCAAGGCCACTGCTTCTGCTAGTGTAAAATGTGAAATGTGCGCTTCTCTCCTCAATGCATTTAAAACCAACACATCCATGCCCTTCAACTTTTCCTTTTCTTTGTCGGAAATGAAGTTGGCATCGGTTACATAGGCAAATCGATCAAAAACAAAACCCAATACGGGAAGTTTATAATGCAATACTTCTACCGGACGAATCACATGGCCACTTATTTCAAAAGCCTCATTATCGATCAAATGCCAATCAATTTGTGGAATGCCCGGATAAGGCACAGGTTGAAAAATGTAATCAAACTGCCCTTGAAAAGCTTGATAAACCCTGGGATGCAAATAAACCGGCAGCGCTCC
>JAIYBO010000078.1 GCA_027488495.1 Bacteroidota bacterium
GGCATCGAGTATATGACTTGGTTGGCCGATTGGTACGTGAAAAACAGCGATGGCAAAGGCGTAGGATTCTTCCAAATTGGTGGCGGTATCGCCGGTGACTTCCCCATTTGCGTGGTGCCGATGTTGTACCAAGACATGGAAATGGAAAACATCCCCTTCTGGAGCTATTTCTGTCAGATCAGCGACTCAACCACCTCTTACGGCAGTTACAGCGGTGCGGTTCCCAATGAGAAAATCACTTGGGGTAAGCTCGACATCCACACGCCAAAGTTCATCGTAGAGAGCGATGCGACCATTGTGGCGCCGTTGATGTTCGCCTACATTTTGGGCTGGTAATTGAGTTTTCTGTTTCAGTCATGAAATCCATGATTTCTTCTGAATATCGCTCAAGTAACCTCTGGAAATTCCTTTTATTTGGCTGTTTGATCCTCGGATTTACAGCTTGTGAAAATTCCCCTCCGCGGCCCAATGTTTCGGATGAAATCATCAGCTATGATACGATCAAAGCTTGGGATATCACGACCTATGCGGCCTACGCAGAGCCAAAGCCTCAATTTTATGACAGCAGCGGCAAATCGATAGACTTGCTATCGTTCGCAAAATCGATGGGCGTAAATACATTGCGATTTCGGGTATTAACGGGCAAACCCGTGTTTCCTCACGCCACCATTTCGCAGTTACTGGTGTTGGCAAAAAAAGCTTATGCCAATAAACTCGCCATTTGGATCGATTTTCATTATTCCGATGTGTGGGCGGATCCAGGCAATCAAGCTGTCCCCAAGCAATGGGAAGGTTTGTCCTTGGCTGTCTTGAGCGATAGTGTAAAGGCCTATTCGCAGCAGGTAATTCAACAATTTGTAGCGCAGGGAACGCCTCCGGCAGTGGTGCAAATAGGCAATGAAATCAGTCCAGGCATGCTCTGGCCCGTGGGGAAATTTACCAGCTCTCCCAGCGAAGCAGCCAACGTGGCATTGCTATTTCAATCGGGTGCCAATGGGGTAAAAGCGGCATCGCCCAAAACCAAAATCATGTTGCATCTAGCTGGAAATTCAACTACTCTGTGGTGGTTGGGGAATCAATACCTCACGGCTGGGATGCAGTTCGACCTTTGGGGGTTCTCATATTATGGCAATTGGCATGGTTGCGATGCCACGGTTTTCATGCAAACCTGTCAAAATTTGGGTATGCGCAACAGCAAGCCCTTCATCATCGCCGAAACGGCACACCCATTTACCCTTGGTTGGCAAGATCAAACGGGCAACGTTTTTGGCAATACCAATCAACTCTGTCCAACTTTCACCGCCACACCATCCAATCAAAAGACTTGGCTAGAATATGCTTGGCGCTCGGGTAAGATACACAGCCAATTCCGTGGGATGGGTTATTGGGAACCGGCTTGGGTTACAGAAACCTCCTGGAGCGGTTTGCAGGGTAGTCCTTGGGAAAACATGTCTCTTTTCGATTTCAATCACAAGGCATTGCCCGGCGCTTATTTTACTTGGCGATAAGGTTCACGCCATCTTAAGCCCATTTCCTTTTCACTATCTTTGTGATATGCGAGGTATTCTAACTGTCCCCTTTTTCGCCCATGCCCTTCGCCCATTGTGGTTGATATTGCTATGCGCATTGAGCTCTTTGGCCCAGGCCCAAATCGCCACCAGGCCAATACCAAAGATGATGGGTCCGGGAACACCCTCAAAAAACATCCAAGCCTATCAAATTTTTGATGCCAAAGGCAAGAAAGTGAGCTACGCCCAATTCTTGGCAACCATCACCAAAAGCCTGCAGCAAACCGCCCCTCAACCTGCGGTTATTTTATTTGGAGAACTGCATGACAATCCCATTGTGCATTGGCTGCAATACCAAACCACCAGCGATTTGTTCCGCGTAACACCCTTCATGGTTTTGGGTGCAGAAATGTTTGAAACCGACCAGCAGGCAGCGCTCAACGAATACCTTATGCCCACCGACACTTCGGCCAAAACCCAAACTGTGGTAACCCCCATGGGCGCGGTGATGGGCGGTGATCCCAACTACGAAAAATTCAAGAAATCCACCAAATTGTGGCCCAATTTCTATACCGATTACAAACCCCTGGTGGATTTTGCCAAAGAGCATCAAATGCCCTTCATCGCCACCAACATCCCCCGAAAATATGCCAGTTTGGTATACCGCGGCGGCTTCGCCGCCTTGGATACCCTGCCCGCTGAGAAAAAAATCCTGTTCCCAACCATGCCTGTACCGTACGACAGTAGCCTGGGTTGCTATGCGGAAATATTCAAAGCCACGGGCGGACATGGCGGACAAAATTTGCCCAAAAGTCAGGCCGTAAAAGACGCCACCATGGCATGGAAAATTTACAACAACCTACCCAATATCCATTATGGCGAACAAGTGATGGAAGTGGCATCGAACAGCAAAACATCGCCCCGTATAAACCCCATGGTTTTCATCCATTACAATGGAAGCTATCACTCCGATAACCACGAAAGCATCGAATGGTACCTGCAAAAAGAACACCAATCCGCCGCCGCCGTGCAAATGAGAAGTAGCGCTTTGCCTCCCTTAAAAATCATCACCATTTCTGCGCGTTTGCAAGACGATGTTACCCGACTTGAAACCGACAATATGGGCGCCGGTGACTTCATCATCGTTACCCCAAACAATATGAATCGCACCCACTAAATCCATCCCATGTCGCACAATCTCATTGAACAATTCAAACAAGTTAAAGCCTTTATTTTCGATATAGACGGGGTGCTCACCAACGGTCAGGTATTGGTCACCGAAGACGGCCACATGCTCAGATCCATGAACATCAAAGACGGCTACGCACTGCAACACGCGGTAAAACAAGGATATCCCATCGCCATCATTTCGGGCGGAAAAGGCAACGGCGTGCTCGAACGTCTCAAAGGCCTGGGCATTCAATACATCTACCTTGGACAGAGTCACAAAATGGAAGCGTTTGAAGAGGCCCTTCACGCTTGGGAATTGACGCCGGCCGACATTGCTTACATGGGCGACGACTACCCAGATATGCCGGTATTGTCGAAAGTGGGTCTCCCCTGCTGTCCGGCCGACGCCTGCGCAGAAGTCCGCGAGTTGGCCCATTTCATCTCTACCGTGAACGGCGGGATGGGCTGCGCCAGAGACCTGATTGAGAAAATCATGAAGGTTCAAGGCACTTGGGACAACGCCGATTCACACCAGTGGTGATGTCCCTAGCGGCATCATTTCATTTCCCGTATATTTGTAATTATGATCGCCTCACAACTCATCAACGAACACCTCAGTCCGCTCAGAACCACTGATTCCGTGGACGCTGCATTGTTGTTCATGATCAGCCAGGGCGTTACTGAATTGCCTCTGATTGAGCAAAAACAGCTCTGGAATTACGTGCGTTTGCAACAATTGGCCACTTTGCCCAAAGATCAAACCTTGGGCGATGTGATTTCCAAGCATCCGTTTCCTCCCAGCGCCCATAGCAACAACCACTTGTACGAACTGATCCCCTTATTGGCTGCCAATGAATTGAGCATATTGGCTGTGACCGATGCAGACGGACAGTATCAAGGCATCATCGAACAGAAAAGCATCAACAAACTCATTGCCGACAGTTTTACATACCGGGGCATGGGGGCGATTTTGGTCTTGCGCATGAGCGATAGGGATTTTGCCCCATCACAGCTGGCACGATGGATTGAAGAAAATGGTGCGAAATTGTTGGGCATCATGATCAATCACGCCGATCAAGGTCAGCTCCGCATCAACGTGAAACTCAACACCACCACCGTGAAACCTATACTGGCTACTTTGGAGCGACAAAGCATTGTGGTTGAGCACGTATTCATGGCTGAAGATCACGACGAGAACGACAGCAAAGCGTTTGATATGGTCTTCAAATTCTTTGATATTTAACCCCACGGATGTTGATATTATTCTCATTAATTTAATATAGTAAACAGAATTTTAAGCATTTGCACTCGTTTCATTAGTAATTTTGAAACCCACGCCTTACAATCCCATGACGTCAAACACAAACAACCACCGCCACGATCTCATATCCAGTGAAAACATCAAGCCTTTGAACCTTGCTGATGTCATTAACTTTTTCTGGCGTTGGCGCAAAGTGTTGATGATTGCTTGTGGCATTGCGGCGATCACAGCCATTGTGGTGACGATGCCTTTCATCACCAAACCCAAATACCAAGCCACCCACATTTTTTACCCCACCAAAAACAACTCCATTTCCGATGCGTTGTTGACCGATGCCCGTCAGCGCCAAAAGGATCCATTGGAATTTGGTGAAGAGGAAGAAGCGGAAAAGGCGATGCAGATCTTGCTTTCGGGCGATTTGATTGGTAGGTTGGTGAGAAACTTTGATTTGTACAAACATTATAAGATCAATACCACCACCGAGAAATACCCAAAAACCGCCATGGATTACAAGCTGAAGGAAAACATCAGCGTAACCCGCACCAGATATTTGAGTGTGAAAATTGAGGTGTTGGATGAAAACCCCCAAATGGCTGCCGATTTGGCCAATGGGATGGCGTTGCTGTACGACTCAATCAAAACGGAAGTACAAAACCAAATCGCGGTGCCTGCCCTGCAGATTGTAGAGCGTGCATTGCAAAGCAAGCGCGACAAAATTCAAGACATCAAAGACAACATGCGTAAGTTGGGTGAAGAGGGTATCACCAACTACGAAGAGCAAAGTAGAGCGCTCGCCGAAGAGATTTACAAAGCACAATCTTCGGGCAAAGTGAGTGAAATGAAGAAATTGCTCGAAGAGCAAAAAACCTTGATCAAATCTGGGGGTGATTTTGTGGCGTTGAACGAATTGATCAAATTGGAAGAAGAAAAAGAAAGTGATTTGATCGCACAATATGAGCGCCGAGTGGTAGACGTGAACGAGAAATTGTCGCACAAAATGACGATCGAGGCGGCTTCCAAACCCGAAATCAAGTTTTGGCCCAAGCGCGGTTTTGTGACCATTCTTTCGGTGCTGGCTACCTTCATGGCCACAGCGTTGATTTTGGTATTCATTGAGCTCTATCGCAAACAACCCAGCGCTTAAGCCACGGTGTTCATCCTGCCACAAATAGCCAAAAAAAGTCAGCGCTTCGCTTTGCTCGCGGTGATTCTACTCACGGCCACTTTGTGCGTTTTTGCCACCGTTTACCAATATTATTATTTGTTGCTTTTGCCAATAGTGGTCGCACTGCTGTTGATGGCATTTTTCTATACAGACCGCAGTTTGCTGTTCTTCGGATCTCTGGTTCCGCTGAGCATCAACTATGACAACGTTGGCGGTGGTTTGGGACTGACGTTGCCCACGGAGCCCCTATTCATTTTGCTGTTTTTGTTCATCGTTTTTCGGTGGTTGCTCAAGCCCGATATCCGAATCGAAATGCTCTCACACCCCATCAGCATCGCCATTTTGGCCTATTTGGTGTGGATGTGGATCGCCACAATTTTTAGTACAATGCCCTTGGTGAGTTTCAAGTTTGTGCTTGCCCGAACCTGGTACATCGTGCTGTTTTATTTCACGGTGCTGGGCATATTTCGCAAATTCAAAAACATCCACTGGTTTTTCAAAGCCTTCACCATCACCACCCTGGGGCTGGTTATTTTTACCCTCACAAAACACGCCGCAGACGGATTCATCCGAAGCAGTAGCTATGGCATCTCTTGGCCCTTTTTCCCCGACCATGGCATGTACGCCGCCGCCATCGCCTTCGCCGTGTTTATTTTGGTGATGTATGGATTCGCTGGTCGACACTTCGGTATCTCTTTGCCCTTTGCACCGGCCATGATCTTTCTGTTGGCGATATTGATTTTCGGGATTGTGGTGAGTTATACCCGAGCCACTTGGTTGAGTTTGGTCGCCGCCATTGCTGTGTATGGGGTACTGAAACTGCGCATCAAATTTGGTTGGGTATTGTTAACGCTATTTGCGGCATTGAGCTACGGCATCGCCCAGCAAGACCAGATCATGTATAGCTTGGAAGCCAACAAGCAAGGGAGCAGTGACGACATTGAAGGCCACGTAAAATCGGTTTCCAACGTTACCACGGATCCTTCCAATCTTGAGCGAATCAACCGCTGGAAATGCGCCGGCAGAATGGTGAGCGAGCGACCTTGGTTTGGGTTTGGACCGGGCACGTATGTTTTCCAATATGGCGCCTTTCAAAAGAGCGATGAACTATCCCTCATCAGTACTTTCGCCGGTGATTTGGGCGATGCCCACAGTGAATATTTCTCTGCGATGAGCGAATCCGGCTACATGGGTTTGATCACTTGGCTCTCGGTGGTGCTTACCACATTGGGCGTGTCGTTCAAAGTATTCTATCGCGAACCCCCAGGAAAAGTGAGGTATACTTTGCTCATGGCTTTGTTGGGACTCATCACCTATTACGTGCATGCGTTTTTGAACAACTATTCGCAGTACGATAAAATTGCCGTTCCCCTATGGGCTTTCACAGCGGTGATTGCCGCCTTGGATTTGTATCA